>JBAQHA010000777.1:0-2083 GCA_049288075.1 Oricola sp. | reverse complement strand
CCGCGCGAAACAGTAGACGCAACCGTGCTCGCAGCCCCGGTAGGGGTTGATCGATCGGTCGAAGGAAATATCGGGCGAGGTGTTCTTCGTAATGATGGTGCGCGCATGCTCTGTCTGCACCTCGGTCTTGAACGGCGGCAGATCCTCGAAGGAATTCCAACCGTCGTCGAACACCGCGCGCGAATAGGTCTCGAATCGCCCCGACGGGTTGATGACGCTCGCCCGGCCACGCGCTCTCGCCTCGTGGCCGCGAAGGCCGGAGAGCGCGATCAGGCCGTTGGCGCGCTCGACGCCCTGTTCGGCCGAACCCGAAAACGCTGCCTTGTCCGCTGCTGCAATCACTTCCATTTGGGGCCTCCCGGAGGATCATGGAATCGCTTCGTTCGATGACTTTATTCCTAGTCGCGAAACGAGAACATTACAAGAACAAAATCCGCCGGACTTTGCTTTCATCCACAGGCCTGCTAGGCACGCCCTATCGGGGGATCGATGGTCACAATCCTTTTGTTCACGAAAGATCATGCCGTTGCGCTGGCGCGAACGCTGGCGCCGCTGGTTCACGACGCGGTCGAAGGCCATATCGCGGAAGTCATCGTCGTCGATGCGGGGTCGACCGACGCGACCGTGGCGATAGCCGACACCTCGGGCTGCACGCTGGTGCGCTCGGGCGAAAAGCCGCTGCGCGACGTGGTCGCCGACGCCCGCGCGGACTGGCTGATCGTCATCGAGCCCGGTGCCCGTCTGAAGGAAGGCTGGCATGGCGCCGTGATGGATCACATCATGCATCAGGCGTCCGCCGCGGCCTGTTTCCGGCCCGAACGCAAGGGGGGCTGGCTTGAGCGGTTATTCCGTCCGGTGACGGCGAAGCGTGGCCCGCTTGCGCGCGGCCTCCTGATCTCCCGCGCCCAGGCGCTATCCGGCCTGTCGCCGAGCGCTGCATCCGGCGAGGATCTCGTGCGGGGCAGGGCCTTGAAGACGCTCGACTTCGAAATCGAGCTCGCGCCGCAGGTCTGATCGTCGGTCGTTTAGGCCGATTTGCCGCCGCCGCGCTTCAGGTGTTCGTCGAGACGCGGCATGATCTCCACGAAATTGCAGGGCATCTGGCGATAGTCGAGTTGCATTCTCAGGATGCCGTCCCATGCGTCCTTGCAGGCGCCGGGCGAACCCGGCAGCACGAAGACGAAGGTCTGGTTGATCAGCCCCGCGGTTGCGCGCGACTGGATCGTCGAGGTGCCGATCTTCTCGTAGGAGATGCGGTGGAAGATCGCGGAGAACCCGTCCATTTTCTTGTCGAAAAGCGGTTCGATCGCCTCCGGCGTCACGTCGCGGCCGGTGAACCCGGTGCCGCCGGTGGTGATGATGACCTCGATGTCGTCACGCTTCGACCAGTCGAGCACGGTCCCGGCGATATGGGAATGTTCGTCGTTGACGATGGCGCGGTCCGCCAGAACATGCCCCGCTTCCTCGATCCGTGCGGCCAGCGTCGAGCCGGACTTGTCGTCTTCCAGCGAACGCGTGTCGGAGACGGTCAGCACAGCGATGCGCACCGGAATGAACGGACGGCTTTCGTTGATACGGCTCATGTGTCCTCCTCGGGTGTCGGCCCCGTCAGCGTCGCCGTGATCCACCATTCGGGATGCGCTTGCAAGAGCCGCGTCGCCGCATCGCGCGCCGCATCCATGCAATCGTAGAGGCCGAAACAGGTCGCGCCCGAGCCGGACATGCGCGCCAGCAATGGCGATGTCGCCGCCAGCGCGGCGAGGCAAGCGTCGATTTCCTGCGCCAGGCGCGCCGATGGCGCCTGCAGGTCGTTGCGGCTGTATTCGCCGAGCCACGCCGCCCAGTCCGCCGCCGTCGCCAGCGAATCCGTGTCGGCAAGCGGGATCGGCGGATTGTCCTTCTGCGCCAGTGCCGAAAATACCGCCGGCGTCGAGACATGCTTGCGCGGATTGGCCAGCACCACCGCCAGCGCCGGCATGTTGCCCAAAGGACGGATTTCCTCGCCGACGCCGGCCGCGAACAGCGGCCGCGACGCCAGGCACATCGGAACGTCCGCGCCGAGCGACACCGCGGTCTCCTCGAT
>JBAQHA010000776.1:0-3083 GCA_049288075.1 Oricola sp. | reverse complement strand
GGCTTGGTTTTCGCGAGGTTCGGATCGTGGAGGCAAAGCGCAAGCGTCTCACCGTCCAGCGAACTGCTGTACGGCGCATTAACCGTCGCGAGGACGATGGCAGGCTCGAACAACTTCGTCATAACAAGCGCTATATAGGCTTTTCACGCTTACCAATCAATTACAGCGGCCGCCATCAGTGTGACGGCTACCGCGTCAGCCGCTTGTACGTTACCCGCTTCGGATTGACCGAGTCCGGCCCCAGACGCCTGATCTTGTCCTGCTCGTAATCCTCGAAGTTGCCCTCGAACCATTCGACGTGGCTGTCGCCCTCGAAGGCGAGGATGTGGGTGGCGAGGCGGTCGAGGAACATGCGGTCGTGGGAGATGACCACGGCGCAGCCGGCGAAATTCTCCAGCGCCTCTTCCAGCGCGCCCAGCGTCTCGGTGTCGAGGTCGTTGGTCGGCTCGTCGAGGAGGAGCACGTTGCCGCCCTCCTTCAGGAGCTTGGCCAGATGGACGCGGTTGCGCTGGCCGCCCGAAAGCGTGCCGACCTTCTGCTGCTGGTCGCCGCCCTTGAAGTTGAAGGAGCCGCAATAGGCGCGGCTGTTCACCTCGTGCTTGCCCAGCTTGATGATATCGACGCCGCCGGAAATCTCCTCCCAGACGGTCTTGTTGCCGTCGAGCGTGTCGCGGCTCTGGTCGACATAGGAGAGGTTGACCGTGTCGCCGATGGTGATGGTGCCGCTGTCGGGCTTTTCCTGGCCGGTGATCATGCGGAACATCGTCGTCTTGCCCGCGCCGTTCGGGCCGATCACGCCGACGATGCCGCCGGGCGGCAGCTTGAATTCCAGGTTGTCGATCAGCAGGCGGTCGCCATAGCCCTTCGACAGAGCTTGGGCTTCGATCACCACATTGCCGAGGCGTTCGCCCGCCGGGATGACGATCTGCGCGTCGCCCGGGCGGCGGTCGCCGGCGCTCTTGACCAATTCGTCATAGGCCTTGATGCGCGCCTTGGATTTCGCCTGGCGGGCTTTCGGGCTGGAGGCGATCCATTCCTGCTCGCGCGACAGCGCCTTCTGGCGGGCGGCGTCCTCGCGGCCTTCCTGCTGCATGCGCTTGGCCTTGGCCGCCAGGTATGCGGTGTAGTTGCCCTCGTAGGGAATGCCGCGGCCGCGATCGAGTTCGAGAATCCAGCCGGTAACGTTGTTGAGGAAGTAGCGGTCGTGGGTAATCATCATCACGGCGCCCGGATATTCGCGCAGGTGCTTTTCCAGCCAGGCGATGGTCTCGGCATCAAGATGGTTGGTCGGCTCGTCGAGAAGGAGCAGGTCGGGCTGGCGCAGCAGAAGCTGGCAAAGCGCGACGCGGCGCTTCTCGCCGCCGGACAGGTTGTCGATGGTCGCCTCGCCGGGCGGGCAGCGCAGCGCGTCCATGGCCATCTCGACCTGTGAGTCGAGGTCCCAGAGGTTCTGGGCGTCGATGATGTCCTGGAGCTTCGACCCCTCTTCCGCCGTCTCGTCGGAATAGTTCATCATCAGCTCGTTGTAGCGGTCGAGGATCGCCTTCTTGTCGGCAACGCCCTCCATGACGTTGCCGAGCACGTTCAGGCCCTCGTCGAGCTGCGGCTCCTGGGCGAGATATCCGCAGGTCGCGCCTTCGGCCAGCCACGCCTCGCCGGTGAACTCCGTGTCGAGGCCGGCCATGATGCGCAGAACCGTGGATTTGCCGGCGCCGTTGGGCCCTAGAATGCCGATCTTGGCGTCCGGATAGAACGACAGGTGGATGTTCTCGAGCACCTTCTTGGCGCCATAGGCCTTGTTGAGGCCGGACATATGATAGATGAATTGGCGTGCCATTTCGTAACACCGGATCGCTTGGAATTCTGTTCGGCGCTGTGTAGGCGAAACGGTCGGCGGGAGCAATGCGCAGATCGGCTCTCCCCCGGCGAAAACGCCGCTGCTTGACAGCGCGCATTCGCTCGCTGCAACTCGCGCAGAGGGCCGGGAGGGCAAGCGGATGGGATTTTCGGACAGACAGGTTCACACGTCGGCGACAGGCGCGGCGCTCTGCCTGAGGCACGAAGCTGCGGCGGGCGAAGCGAAGGGGGTCGTGCATATCCTGCACGGGCTGGCCGAGCATTCGGCGCGTTACGAGGGTTTCGCGGGCGAATTGTCGGCGGCCGGCTACCACGTCTATGCGCATGACCATCGCGGCCACGGCTTCACGCAGGCGCCGGGCGCGCCGGCGGGCGTCTTCGACGCCGGCGGAAACGGCACGACGCTGGTTCTCGACGACGTCGCGTCCGTGCACGACATGATTGCCGCGGCCCATCCCGGACTGCCGCTGATCCTGTTCGGCCACTCCATGGGCGGCATCATCGGCATGGCTTACACGCTGCGCAGCCCGGAACGGCTCGCCGCCGCCGCGATCTGGAACGCCAACCTGACGACCGAACCGCTGTTCCAGGCGGGCAAGCTGGTGATCGCCTGGGAGCGGTTCCGGCTCGGCTCCGACGTGCCGTCGGCGCTCTTGCCGGCGCTGACCTTCGGCGTCTGGGCGAAATCGGTGGAGGACAGGCGCACGGATTTCGACTGGCTCAGCCACGATCCGAAAATCGTCGACGCCTATATCGCCGATCCGCTCTGCGGGTGGCCGGCGAGCGTCGGCATGTGGGGCGATCTGTTCAAGCTGGTGTCGGCGGGAACGAGGGTCGCGGCGGCCCCGGAGCGGGCGAAGGAATTGCCCTACAACCTGATCGGCGGCGGACGCGATCCATCGGCCGCCTTCGGCAAGACGGTGAAGGGTCAGGCGGACCGCATGCGCAAGGCGGGGTTCGCGGACGTGACGCTGACGATCTACCCGGAATTCCGGCACGAGACGCTGAACGAGGTCGGCCGCGAGGAGGCAGTGACGATGCTGCTCGGCTGGATGGGAGAGAAGGCGAAAACCGCTGCTAGTGCTGCTGCGGCTCCGGCTTTGCGCCGGTGATTGCCGACCACATCGGCGCGATCGCCCAGTTCGCGACCGGGATCAGCAGGAGGCCAAGCGCAACCCCGAAGACGCCGTCCATCGCCGCCTTGGCAATCCATTCCACGGCCGCTT
>JBAQHA010000775.1:0-14149 GCA_049288075.1 Oricola sp. | reverse complement strand
GGAGCGGAGGGGCGCGGCGAGCGCCCAGCCGCCGCCATGACCCTTCTTCGAGGTCAGAAGGCCGGCATCGCGCAACCCGGCCATGGTGCGGCGCGCGACCACAGGATTGGTGGACAGCATCGCGGCCACGGTTTCCGAGGTCATGGGCTCCTCGTGCTCGCTCATGTGGATCAGCATATGCAGCATGCGTGACAGGCGGTTGTCGCGGCGCATTCCATCTCCGTTCGATGTTTCGCGCGACCATAGGAGACACGCGGCACTTATGCAACTTTCAATGTTTCGAGAGTGTTGACTCCAGGCAATATGTAACTTTAAAAGTTTCTCAAACGTCCACCAAGGAGAGAGAGCCATGCCCGACACCACCTACGACGCCATCGTCATCGGCGGCAGTTTCGCCGGCCTGTCGGCGACGATGTATCTGGCGCGCTCGCGGCGCCGGGTCCTGCTGGTCGATGCCGGCAAGTCGCGCAACCGCTTCACCGACGCCTCGCACGGGTTCCTCGGCCAGGACGGGCGGGCGCCCGCGGAAATCCGCGCCATCGGCATGAAGGAACTCTCCGCCTATCCGAACGTCGCCTTCCATACCGGCGAGGCGCTCGATGCCCGCGAGGACGGCGGCGCATTCGTGGTGGTCCTCGGCGACGGGCGCAGCGAACGGGCGCGACGGCTGGTGCTGGCGACGGGCATGACCGACGAACTGCCGGAAGTCGACGGTGTGAAAGAGCGCTGGGGACGGTCGGTGCTGCACTGCCCCTTCTGCCACGGCTACGAATTCGGCGACCGGCCGCTCGGTGTGCTCGCCAGCACGCCCCTGTCGGCGCACCAGGCGGACCTCATTCCCGACTGGGGGCCGACGACCTATTTCACCCAAGGCGAGTTCGAGCCGGGCGCGGAGGAACTGCAGAGGCTGGCGGAGCGCTGCGTCACGATCGAGCGGACGCCGGTGGTGGAACTGCTCGGCAAGGCGCCGGCGCTGGAGGCCGTGCGTCTCGCCGACGGGCGCACGGTCGCGGTGGATGCAATTTTCGTTGCGCCGAAATTGCGCATGACGAGCCCGATCGCGGAACGGTTGGGATGCGACTTCCACGACGGCCCGATGGGGCCGTTCATCTTGGTGGACGGACACAAGAAGACCAGCGTAGACGGGGTCTATGCGGCGGGCGACGCCGCGGCGGCGATGCACAGCGCCCTGCTCGCCTCGGCGGCCGGCATGATGGCCGGCGTCGCCGCCTATCAGTCGCTGATCCGCTGAGCGCGGCTCACGGCGTGTTGTAGGGGCCTTCGTCGAAGCCGGCGAGGACCTGCAGGTTCTGCGTCGTCGGCGCGGGCACGACGACCTGGTCGTCCTTGTAGATGAACTGGTTGGCCTCGCCGTCCGGCGACACGGGGACCTGGATCTTGCCGAGCCGCGAATAGGGCAGGCTCTCGACCTGCTTGATCGCGACGCGGATCGGCAATTCGAGATTGCCGGGCGCGCCCTTCGGCCCGTAGACCACCCGTCCGGCGGCTGCCACCTGCATGTAGAGATTGCCGGCCTGGTATTTGCAGGTGCGCGTCACGTCGGTGATCGTCGCCTGGTAGATGATCTCGTTGGGATCGTCCTGGTGGCCCTTGGTGTAGGTGCGCAGGATCGCCGTGCCTTCCAGCAGCGTCACGCGCGGACAATAGGCGCGCAGGTCGTCCGCCGTCAGTTCCTCGTCGCCTTGCTGGGCCGCCCCGAGCGTGTCCGCCACCTTCGCCGTCTGGCAGGACGCCAGCGCGAGAAGGGTGAAAAGGACGCCGAAACGCGAGGCGCGTGAAGCCTGACTGAACCGCATGATAGACCCGTCTTCCCGATATTTCATTCCCGTCACCGGCCTTTACCATCACGAAAGTGGCAATCCGGCGGCGACGGGCCGCACCATCCATAGCTTTGCCGGGTTCGTCAATGGCCCGGCACGTCCTTCGGGCTTTGGAATTGGCCGGATTTCGTTTAAGCAGCGCGCGGAAAAAGCGCTACAAGGCGCGGCAATCAACAGAGAAGCGACGCACGTGAAATATGTTTCCACCCGCGGCCAGGCGCCCGTCCTCGGCTTCTGCGACACCATGCTGGCCGGTCTGGCGAGCGACGGCGGCCTCTATGTCCCGGAAAGCTGGCCGCATTTTTCCGCCGCCGACATCCGCGCCCTGCGCGGCAGTTCCTACGCCGAGGTCGCAGTTGCGGTGATGTGGCCCTTCGTCGAGGGCGAGATCGAGCGCGCCACCTTCGAAAAGATCGTGCGCGAGGCCTATGCCACGTTCCGCCACGAGGCGGTGTGCCCGCTGGTGCAGACGGGAGCGAACGAATTCGTGCTCGAACTCTTCCACGGCCCGACGCTCGCCTTCAAGGACGTCGCCATGCAACTGATCGGCCGGCTGATGGACCATGTCCTTGCCGAGCGCGACGAGCGCGCGACCATCGTCGGCGCGACCTCGGGCGACACCGGCGGCGCGGCGATCGAGGCCTTCGCGGGCCGCGATCGCACCGACATCTTCATCCTGTTCCCGAACGGCCGCGTTTCGCCGGTGCAGCAACGCCAGATGACCTCGAGCACGGCGAAGAACGTCCACGCGCTCGCCATCGAGGGCACGTTCGACGATTGCCAGAACCTGCTCAAGGACATGTTCAACCACACCGCGTTCCGCGACGCGGTGAAGTTGTCGGGCGTCAACTCGATCAACTGGGCCCGCATCATGGCGCAGGTGGTCTACTATTTCACTTCCGCGCTGTCGCTCGGCGCGCCGGACCGGCCGGTCTCGTTCACCGTGCCGACCGGCAATTTCGGCGACATCTTCGCCGGCTATGTCGCAAAGCAGATGGGCCTGCCGGTCGGAGCGCTGGTGATCGCCACCAACGACAACGACATTCTCGCGCAGACGCTTGAGACCGGCGCCTACGAGATGCGCGGAGTCGTCCAGACCACATCGCCGTCGATGGACATCCAGATATCGTCGAATTTCGAGCGGCTGCTGTTCGACGCGGGCGGCCGCAACGCCGAGGAAGTGCGCGCCGCCATGGCGAGCCTGAAGCAGGCACACCGCTTCGAACTCACCGAAAAGACCCTGACGGCGATCCGCGGCGGCTTTGCCGCCGGCACGTCGCATGTCACGGAAACCGCCGAAACGATCCGCCACGTGCAGGAGAAATCGGGCTATCTGCTCGATCCGCACACCGCGACCGGCCTCCATGTGGCGCGCGGAATCGCGGCCGGCGCGACGCCGATGGTGGTGCTCGGGACGGCGCATCCGGCGAAGTTCCCGGCGGCCGTGAAAGAGGCCTGCGGCATCGATCCTGCGCTGCCCGCATGGCTCTCCGACCTGATGGATCGTCGCGAAAATTTCACGGAGCTTCCCTCCGACCTGAAAATAGTGGAAGATCACGTCTTGCGGACCGCGCGCGCAGCCAAATGAACGCGCGGCCAATGGTGAGGAAGCGTACGGCCGCGTCGGCCGGGCCAGGGAGTTTGCAGATGACAGTGGAGACGACTCGTCTCTCCAACGGGATTACCGTTGCCACCCAGCGTTTCGGACATGTGGAAAGCGTCGCACTCGGGGTCTGGATCAAGGCCGGCTCCCGCAACGAACTGGAAGACGAGCACGGCGTCGCCCATCTGCTCGAACATATGGCTTTCAAGGGGACCGTGCGGCGCGACGCGCGCACCATCGCCGAGGAGATCGAGAATGTCGGCGGCGAGATCAACGCCGCCACAAGCGTCGAGACGACGTCCTATTTCGTTCGCGTCCTGAAGGACGACGTGCCGCTGGCGCTGGACCTGCTCTCCGACATCCTGCAGAACTCGAAATTCGACGAGGACGAGCTGGAGCGCGAGAAACACGTCATCCTGCAGGAATTGGGCGCGGCCAACGACACGCCCGACGACGCCGTCTTCGACCGATTCACCGAAGCCGCCTTCCGCCACCAGCCGATCGGCCGGGCCATTCTCGGCACCCGCGACACGATCCAATCCTTTACCTCCGACCAGATCCGCACCTATATCGATCGCGAATATTGCGGCGAGCGGATGGTGATCGCGGCGACCGGCAAGATCGACCACGACGAATTCGTCAAGCTGGTCGAGTCCTATTTCGGCTCCATCCAGGCCAAGCCCCGGGGCAAGGCCGTGTCGCTCGCCCATTATGTCGGCGGCGATTACCGCGAACACCGTTCGCTGCAGGACACGCAGTTCCTGCTCGGCTTCGAGGGCCGCGCCTACCACGTGCGCGATTTCTACGCCTCGCAGGTTCTCGCCATGCTGCTCGGCGGCGGCATGTCGTCGCGGTTGTTTCAGGAAGTGCGCGAGAAGCGCGGCATCTGCTACTCGATCTATGCCTTCCACTGGGGCTTTTCCGACACCGGAATCTTCGGCATCCACGCCGCCACAGAGCCGGGCGACCTCGACGAACTGGTTCGCCTCGTGCTTGCCGAACTGCGCCGCGCCGCCGACGACATCGAACTCGTCGAACTGGACCGCGCCCGCGCCCAGTTCCGCGCCAGCCTCCTGATGTCGGGCGAAAGCGCGCCGAGCCGCGCCGGCCAGATCGCCCGCCAGATCCTGCTGTTCGGCCGGCCGATCCCGAACGAGGAACTGCTCGAAAGGCTGGAGAAACTGACCGTCGACCGCCTGCGCGACCTCGCGGGCCGGCTGTTCACCACCTCGCGGCCGACCGTCTCGGCGATCGGGCCCGTCGACCGGCTGATGGACATCGACACGATCCGCACGGAGCTCACGTCTGGCGCAGGGTCCGACGTGTACGGTACGACTCAGGCGAGCATGCGTCTCGCCGTCGGCTGACAACCTGACCAGCGCGGTGCCGGACATGATTGCCTTCCCATTCCGCGGAACGCGCCAGCAGATCATAACCGGGAAGGCCCTCTACCTGCGGCATCCGGACGCCGCGGATCATGGCGAGTGGGCGGAACTGCGCGCGCAAAGCGCCGAATTCCTCAAACCCTGGGAGCCGACCTGGCCGGCCGACGACCTGGAAAGACCGGCGTTCCGCAGCCGCATCCGGCGCTACAACCAGGAAATCGCCGCCGGAACCGGGTTCCCCTACTTCATCTGCGACAAGAGTACCAACGCCATCCTTGGCGGCATCACGCTCGGCAATGTGCGGCGCGGCGTCTCGCAATGCGGGCAGATCGGATACTGGATCGGCGAGCGCCATCAGGGCCGCGGCGTGATGAGCGAGGCGATGGCGGCCCTGTGCGACCACGCGTTTTTCGTTTTGGGCCTTCACCGCCTCGAAGCTGCCTGCATTCCGGACAATATGCGCTCGATCCGGATTCTCGAAAAGGCCGGATTCGCCCGCGAGGGATATTTGCGCTCCTATCTCAAGATCAACGGTAGATGGCGTGACCATGTGCTTTACGCACGCATCAATCCGCGCCATGAGCATATGAGCGCGGCGGTGGAACAAGGTGAGACGGTTTGAACACGAACGTGACAACGCATCGCAGTCGGGGCCTTTGGCCTGCGCGCGTCGGCACGCTGTTTCTCGTCGCGTTCGCCATGTTCCTGGTGTCGCTGAGCGCGCCCGCGTTTGCCGTTGAACCGATATCGATCGGCCGTAACGAGGAGGCGCTCGACCTGTCGCGCGCCGTCACGATCTACCGCAACAAGGGCGAAACCTTCCGCATCTCGACGGCGCCCGGACTCGACGGCATCGTGCGCACCATCGAGGTGCAGGCGACCGTGCCCGACACGGACGGCCACTGGGCGGTCTTCGCGCTCGCCAACACGACCGACACGCAGATCGACCGGCTGATCGTCGCGCCGCATTTCCGGCTCGTGGGCTCGCATTTCTTCTGGCCGGATCTCGGCTCGAAACGAATCGTCGGAATCACGCCGAGCGAGGGCTTCGCGCTCGACCGCGTGGAGAGCAACGACGCCGACATCTTCTCGATCACGCTCAACCCGGGCGCGGTCGTCACCTTCGTCGCCGAACTGGCCTCGCCCAACCTGCCGCAGGTCTATCTGTGGGAGGCGGACCAGTACAAGGACATCGTCAACTCCTACACGCTCTATCGCGGCATCGTGCTCGGCATTTCGGGCCTGCTGGCGCTGTTCCTGACGATCCTGTTCGTGGTGCGCGGCACCTCGATGTTCCCGGCGGCGGCCGCGCTCGCCTGGGCGGTGCTGGCCTATATCTGCGTCGATTTCGGCTTCATCGACCGGTTCTTCGACGTCCCCGTCGCCGACGTGCGGACATGGCGCGCGATGACCGAAGTGTCGCTGGCGGCGACTTTGGCGCTGTTCATCTCCACCTATCTCCACCTCAACCGCTGGAACGAGCATCTGAGCTATGGCGCGATCGCCTGGGTGCTGGCGATCGCGGGCCTTTCGGCGCTGGTGCTCTACGATCCGGCGCTCGCCGCCGGGATCGCCCGCCTGTCGATCGCGGCGACCGCGATTTTCGGGCTGGCGCTGATCGTCGTCCTCGCGTGGCGCGGCTTCGACCGCGCCATCATGCTGGTGCCGGCCTGGGCGCTGTTCATCGCCTGGATCGTCGCGGGCTATCTCACCGTCTCGGGCCGGGTCGACAACGACATCATCCAGCCGGCGCTGGCCGGCGGCCTGGTGCTGGTCGTGCTGCTGATCGGCTTCACGATCATGCAGAACGCGTTTTCCGGCGGCGCCTTCCAGCAGAACCTGCTGTCCAATGTCGAGCGCCAGGCGCTCGCCGTCAAAGGCTCGGGCGGTATCGTCTGGGACTGGGACGTCGCCCGTGACCGGCTCTCGACGACGCCCGATCTGGGCGCCGTGATCGGGCTCGGACAGGGCTCGCTGCAGGGACAGCCCAAGAACTGGCTGCCGCATATCCATACCGACGACCGCGACCGTTTCCGCGTCACGCTCGACTCGGTGCTGGAAAAGAAACGCGGCAAGATCGACATCGCGATCCGCCTGCGCGGGACGGACAATCACTACAACTGGTACGCCGTGCGCGCGCGGCCCGTCGTCGGCGCCGACGGGCAGGTCATCCGCTGCATCGGCACCATCGTCGACGTTTCGGACCAGAAGCGCGCCGAGGAGCGGCTGCTGCACGACGCCGTGCACGACAACCTGACCGGCCTGCCGAACCGCGAACTGTTCATGGACCGGATGCGCAACGCGATCGCGATCGCCCATGTCGATGACGCGATGCGCCCGACGGCGCTGATCGTCGACATCGACCGTTTCCGGCAGGTCAACGAGTCGATCGGCATGGCGGCCGGCGACACGCTGCTGATCACGCTGGCGCGGCGCCTGCGCCGGCTCTTGCGGCCGCACGACACGCTGGCGCGCATTTCCGGCAACCAGTTCGGCATCATCCTTCTTTCGGAGACCGAGCCGGGCCGGATCGCCTCTTTCGCCGATGCGGTCAAGAAGACGATCAAGGCGCCGATTTCGTTTGCCGAACGCCAGATCATCCTGACCAGCTCGATCGGGCTCGCCACCTGGACGCAGGCGCGCTCGCAGGACGAGGACCTGCTCGGCGACGCGGAACTGGCGCTCTTCCAGGCCAAGCGCTTCGGCGGCGACCGGGTCGAGCCGTTCCGCCCGGCCTTCCGCACATCGGGCTCCGACAAGCTGCAGATGGAGTCCGATTTGCGCCGCGCGATCGAACGCGGCGAAATCTCGCTCGTCTACCAGCCCATCGTCCACGCCGACACCCTCGACGTCGCCGGCTTCGAGGCGCTGATGCGCTGGAACCATCCGCGCCGCGGCGAGATCCAGCCGTCGGAATTCATCGCCATCGCCGAGCGTTCGGACCTGATCGTCGAACTCGGCAACCACGCGCTCGAACTCGCCATGCGCCAGTTGATGGACTGGGACATGTCGCTGCCCGACGCCGGCCTGTTCCTGTCGGTCAACGTGTCGAGTCAGCAGGTGATGACGCGCGATTTCGCCAATACGCTGTCGGGCATGCAGGCGCGTTTTTCATCGCGCCGCCACAAGCTGCGCATCGAGATCACCGAAACCGTGCTGATGCAGAACCCCGAGCACAATTCACGTGTGCTGCAGCGGGTCAAGGCGCTCGGCGTCGGGCTCGCGATGGACGATTTCGGCACCGGCTATTCGTCGCTCGCCTACCTGCAGCAGTTCCCCTTCGACACGATCAAGCTCGACCAATCTCTGGTGCGCAACGACTGGACGCAGCGCGACATCCTGCTTCAATCGGTCATCTCCATGGCCAACAATCTCGGGCTCGCCACGGTCGCGGAAGGCGTCGAGAGCGAGGACGACGCCGAGAAGCTGAAGGAGATGGGCTGCCAGTTCATCCAGGGCTTCGTCGCCGGCGCCCCGATGACCGCGGAAGCGGCGACCGAAATGGTCATGGCGCAGAACCCGGTCGTCACCAACGACGACGCCGCGGAATAGCGCTCAGGAGCAGAAATCAGGCGTGGCCGCAGTCGGCGACGAAATGCGCGGGCTGGATGCCGGCAGCGCGCAGCAGGCGCGCATATTTGGTGTCATGGTCCTGATCGAAGACGAGGCTCGGATCGGCCTCCAGCGTCAGCCAGGAATTCTCGAGCATCTCGTTCTCGAGCTGGCCCGGCCCCCAGCCCGAATAGCCGAGCGAAATGGCGCACCTGTCGGGACCCTCGCCCTTGGCGATCATGCGCAGGACCTGGGTAGTGGAGGTAAGAAAAACCGATTCCGAGATCGGGATCGTCGCGTCGCCGCAATAGTCGGCGGAATGCAGCACGAAGCCGCGATGTTCGTCCACCGGGCCGCCATGGCCGACCGGCACGCGCGCGACGCTGTTCGGCATCGGCGGCAGCTGATTTTCATGGAAAACATCGGTCTGTTCGATCAGGTCCCAGAAGGTCATGCCGCGCGGCTTGTTGACCACGAAACCCATCGCGCCCTCGTCGTTGTGGGCGCATATGTAGATGATCGTCTGGGCAAAAAATGACGACGACAGCCCCGGCATGGCAACGAGGAATTTGCCCTCGAATTGCCCTGAACCGGTCGGATGCTTCCGTTTCGTCAAAATCTCCATGTCAAAAGCGTAACACCGCTTTCTGTTTTGGTCAGCAACTTTTCGCGGCGCGGCGCGGGGTCTCGATTTCCCTTTTCTCACAAAGAGTTGACGCGCATGTGCGGCGGAATTCATTTGCCAATCCAATGGGTAAGGATCACAAATCGGGCATGTTTCACCTCGCCCATTCAAAATCACCGGCCATTATTGCACTTCTGTGCGCACTCTCCGCGCATCCGGCGTTGGCCGGGACCTCTCGCTGGGAAGAGGCGGACGGCGCGCGGCTGCGCATCGTCACCGAGGAATGGCGGCCGGGCATGAAGACGTTGCGCGGCGCGTTGCAGGTCGAGCTCGAGCCGGGCTGGAAAACCTACTGGCGCGAGCCGGGTTCGGCCGGCATCCCGCCGCAGGTCACCCGCACCGACGCGGAGTCCGGCAGTGTCATCATCCACTTCCCGGTGCCGGAATGGGTGGACGACGAATACGGGTCCTGGGCCGGCTACAAGCACCCGGTCGCCTTGCCTCTGACCTTCAGCGTCTCGCCCGATCAGCCACCGCATATCGCGGCCGACATCTTCCTCGGCGTCTGCAGGGATATCTGCGTGCCCGTGGCTGCCAGCCTCGACATCCCGCCGGGTGTAAGCTCCGGCGCGGCGTTGCAGACGATCCTGGTCGACGCGGCCTTCGCCGAGCTTCCGGGCGCAAATTCGGATGCCTTGTCGATCGGCGACCCGGCCTGGACGCCAGACGGAATGCTTGAGATACGTGTCGGCCACGCGGATGGCGATGGCGACGCCGGGCTGTTCCTCTCGGCCGGGGTGGAACACCCGTTCGCCAAGCCCGCACCTGTTTCCGTCGGCGGCGGGACAACGGTTTTTCATGCCAAACCGCTGTTCGATGCGTTGAAAATGACGGAAAGTGCAGATGTCGTAATAACGGCGAAGCATGGTTCTGACGCTACGGAAGTCGAAACCAGGTTACCCGTTCCGAAATAGTTGGACCTTTCGCGTTTAGACCCCTTCTCAATTTTTCCCCATAAGATATTACCTGTCCCGACCAGAGATTCGGAGGAAAAGATGACGATCAACATTGGCGAAACGATTCCGGCACTGACCGTCAAGGTTGTCACGGATGAGGGACCGGCCGAGATGACGACCGGGGACCTGTTCAACGGCAAGAAAGTAGCTCTTTTCGGCTTGCCTGGCGCCTTCACGCCGACCTGTTCGATGAACCACCTGCCCGGCTTCATCGACAATCGCGACGCGTTCACCGCCAAGGGCGTCGACGACGTCATTTGCGTTTCGGTGAACGACCATCACGTCATGAAAGCCTGGGCTGACGCCACCGGCGCGGCGGGCAAGATCCGCTTCGTCGCCGACTGGGATGCCGCTCTCACCAAGGCTCTCGGCCTCGACGCGGACCTCTCCGCCGGCGGGCTGGGCGTGCGCTCGCGCCGCTACTCGATGCTCGTCGAAGACGGCAAGGTGACGATGCTCAACATCGAGGAGTCGCGGGGACAGGCGATCATCTCCGGCGCCGCGGCCTTGCTGCAGGAACTGGGCGTCTAGCCTCTTTGACCGTTTGACGGAAACGGTGAAAGAGTCGAAGTCGCTGTATTGTCGCGTTTCCGGACGGCGAACCGGTTTCCACTTCGCCTGGAAACGCTCCCGTTCACGGCGCCGCGCCGAGCGACTTCCGGATCAAGCCGAGCATCAGGCCGCAGACGCACCCGGTCACCGGATAGCGTACGGCCGCCGACGCCGGGTCGTCGAAACCGAGCGCCACCGCGAGCGCTGCCGCGAAGATGCCGAGCATCGTGCCGATGACCGCGTATTTCGCGGGCAATCCGTAACGATTGAGCATGGAAAACATGGACGTGCCTCCGTACGTGTCTTCAGCTTTCATGGATGTCAGCCGCCATGGAAGGCAGCGACGGGAATGGTGAAGCGCTGCGCTTCCGGTCGGTCTGCTCCGCTCTCCAGCGTCCCTTCCCCTGCGTCAAGTAAAGCGCGCAAGCGCGCGGCGATCAAGAAAAATCCGGATCGCGCGGAAAATTTCGACCGCGCGCCGCATTGCCGCAAAACTGTCGTTTTGCCTATGGAGTTTCACGGCGCCGCACGGTCGGCCGCCCGCACTTCCATTCAACCCGATTTCACTTCCGGGACTTTTCATGACCAATACCCCAGATCCGACCAAGCCTCGAATTGCCGTGCTGTTCGGCGGACGATCCGCCGAACACGACGTGTCGGTGCTTTCGGCGACAAACGTGATGCGCGCGCTGGATCCCGCGCGATACGACGCCGTGCCGGTCTTCATCACCCGCGGCGGAAAGTGGCTTCTGAGTTCGTTCGAAGACGGCGAACTATCGAGGCCGGAGAGCGGGACGGAGGTCTGCCTCCTGCCCGGCGGAGGCGGGAGGATGATCGCGGTCCCGGCCGGCGGCGGCGCCCGCGACTTGCCGGCAATCGACATCCTCTTTCCCGTCCTGCACGGCATGCATGGCGAGGACGGCTCGGTGCAGGGACTTGCCGAGGTCGCCGGCGTGCCGCTTGCCGGATGCGGCATCCTCGGTTCGGCGGTCGCGCTCGACAAGGACATCGCCAAGCGGCTGCTCAATGCGGCGGGACTGGAAACGGCGCGCTCGGTTACCATTCACCAGTCCGCCCCGCCCGCTTTCGCCGATCTCGAAAGCGTGCTCGGGTTGCCGGTCTTCATCAAGCCGGCGCGGCAGGGATCGTCGGTCGGCGTTAGCAAGGTGGCGACCGAAGGCGAGTTTGAGGCCGCGCTCGCCGAGGGTTTCAGGCATGACCGCAAGCTGCTCGCCGAGGAATTCATCGCCGGCCGCGAAATCGAATGCAGCGTGCTGGAGGATGCGGCCGGCGGGCTGTTCGTCTCGCGCCCGGGCGAAATCGTGCCGGCGGAGAGCCATGGCTTCTACAGCTACGACGCGAAATATATCGACGAAAACGGCGCGGTGCTGAAGGCGCCGGCGGAGCTGCCGGAAGAGATCGAGAGCCGCATCCGCGAGATTGCCGGACATGCGTTCAGGGCGGTCGGCTGCGACGGCATGGCGCGCGTAGATTTCTTCGTCACGGCCGACATGCGGCTGCTCGTCAACGAGATCAACACGATCCCGGGCTTCACCGACATCTCCATGTATTCCAAGACGATGGCGGCGAGCGGCGTCAGCTATTCCGAGATCATCGACCGGCTGGTGGAACACGGGCTCGCCAGGGCGGCCCGGTGAGACCCGAAGGTCCGGCCGGCGGCTATTTCCTGAACGGTTTCATGCCCTCGCGCGCCAGTTCGTCGGCGCGCTCGTTCTCGGGATGGCCGGCATGGCCCTTTATCCAGTGCCAGTGGATGTCGTGGCGGCGCGACAGTTCGTCGAGCTCCTGCCAGAGCTCGGCGTTCTTGACCGGCTTCTTGGCCGCGGTCTTCCAGCCGTTGCGCTTCCAACCGTGGATCCAGCCGGAAATCCCGTCCTTGACGTAGGCGGAGTCGGTGTAGAGATCGACGCGATGCGGCCCGCCCTTGAGCGCCTCCAGGGCGCGGATCGCCGCCAGCAGTTCCATGCGGTTGTTGGTCGTCTCCGGCTCGCCGCCCTTGAGTTCCTTCTCGGCGCCATTCCAGCGCAGGATCGCGCCCCAGCCGCCCGGCCCCGGATTGCCCGAGCAGGCGCCATCGGTGAATATCTCGATGGTCTTGGTTTCCGCCATGCCGGTCATCGGTCGAGCCCGTATTCGCTGGCTGCCCGGATGGACCGGTGGAAACGCATCTTGGCGAGATATTCGAGCGGGTCCTTCTTGA
Organism: Oricola sp.; assembly: GCA_049288075.1. GTDB lineage: Bacteria > Pseudomonadota > Alphaproteobacteria > Rhizobiales > Rhizobiaceae > Oricola. The sequence continues at coordinate 1,354 of JBAQHA010000775.1, read as the reverse complement.
CCACCAGCGAGCCCGGCGGGGTCATTACCCAGTCGTAGAGCCTTGTCAGCATGAAGCGTAGCGCGGCGCCCGCCGACAGGACGGGCAGCGCGGCGATCTCGGCCTCCGAGAGCGGCCGCACCGCATTATAGGCATTCAGCAGGGCGCGGCCCTTGGTGATGTTGTAGGCGTGATCGCGCTCGAAGCACCAGGCGTTGAGGCAGATCGCGACATCATAGACGAGCGCGTCGTTGCAGGCGAAATAGAAGTCGATGAAGCCCGACAGCTTGTCGCCGAGGAAGAAGACGTTGTCGGGGAACAGGTCGGCATGGATGACGCCCTGCGGCAGGTCGCTCGGCCACGCGGCCTCGAGCCGTTCGAGCAGGCTTTCGGTCTCCGGCTTGAGCACCTTGTCGATCGCGTCGGCGTGGTCGCGGGATTTCTCCCACAGCGGCCGCCAATCCTCCAGCGTCAGGCCGTTGCGGCGGCTCAGGGGGAAGCCCTCGCCGGCCAGATGCATTTCGGCGAGCCCCCGGCCGACCTCGGCGCAATGGGCGGCCTGCGGGCGGCGCAGCCAGATGCCTTCGAGAAATGTCACCATGGCGGCCGGGCGGCCGGCGAGTTCGCCCAGCATCGCGCCGTCGCGGCGGTGCACCGGCAGCGGGCAGGATACGCCGCGCTGGGCGAGATGCTGCATCAGGCCGAGGAAGAACGGCAGGTCGTCGCGGTTCACGCGCTTTTCATACAGCGTCAGGATGAACTGACCGGTCGTGGTGTGGACGAGGAAGTTGGAGTTCTCCACGCCTTCCGCGATGCCGCGATAGGACTGCAGGTCGCCGACGTCGTATTGCGCCAGGAAGGCGCCGAGCTCGGCCTCGTTGATGTCGGTGTAGACGGCCATGGATCAGTTATTCGTCCCGTTCAGGAATGCCATGTCGGCGGGGCTCAGTTCGGTGTCGCGCAGATCGCGCATGACGGGAAAGTTCTCGGTCTCCTCGACCGTCAGCGCGATGTCGACGGTGACGTCGAAACGGTCGCGGAAGGCATCGACGATCTCCTGCACGACGATCTCCGGCGCCGAAGCGCCGGCCGAGATGCCGACGGTCGCGACGCCCTCGATGCGCGACCAGTCGATCTCGCCGGCGCGCTGCACCAGCACGGCATCGGCCGCGCCGTGACGGCGGGCGACCTCGACGAGGCGGCGCGAATTCGACGAATTGGGCGCGCCGACGATCAGGAACATGTCGGTGCCGGGCGCCGCCATCTTCACCGCCTCCTGGCGGTTGGTGGTGGCATAGCAGATCGATTCCGAAGACGGCGCGGTCAGGTTGGGAAAACGGCTTTCCAGCGCGGCGACGATATCGGCGGTGTCGTC
>JBAQHA010000774.1:0-13507 GCA_049288075.1 Oricola sp. | reverse complement strand
CTGCTCGCGCGCCTGTCCGCACCCAGTGCGGTGGGCGAGGCGAAACTCCAGCGCGAATTGCGGGACATGGTCCGGCGCGACCAGGCAAAGGCCTGAAAGTGACGTAACGTCATTTTTGCGGTGTCGATTATTTTGAAAGCAATTGCTTACGATACAGCCGGATTCGGGCCTCCATATGCGAGTTCCTAGGGGGGAGGATTAACGCGGCGTCAATACCTAGTTGCCAGATTTTATTGAATATTTGGGGACGGGATATCGAAGTGCCATAGAGTTACGTTTTCGCTTCGGGAGGCGTTCGTAAAGTTACCTAATGGCATTTGAAGCGGTATCCGGTTTGTAGGGGCGAATCGGCGCTAATGGCCGCAGAGATGATTTCCATCGACGAGATTCCGGACGCGGTGTTTGTCGTCGACCGCGACGGAACAATCTGCACGGTCAATGCGGTGGTCTCGGCTCTGTTCGGTTACCGCCCCGACGAGCTTGTCGGCGAGAAGGTTGAAATCCTCGTCCCCGGCCGGTACCGGAACCACGAAAAAACCCGCGAACGCTACCAGGCCAAGCCGTTTGCCCGGCCGATGGGCAGGTTGCAGCAGATATATGCCCGCCGGAAGGACGGATCCGAATTTCCCGTCGATATCTCCCTGCGTCCGGTCAGGGAAGACGGCACGGTCATCTGCATGCTCCGCGATATTTCAGAACACGTCCGGCTGTCCAACGCTATTCGCGATACCGCCTATCAGGACATGGTGACCGGCACGATGAACCGGCGCGCGTTCTACGAGGAACTGACCGGTCTTCTGTCCTGCCCCGCGACGGCCCAGCCGGGCACCTGCGTCGCATTCTTCGATCTCGACCACTTCAAGGACGTGAACGACTCCCTCGGCCACAATTGCGGCGACCAGCTGCTCGCGGACTTCTGCAACCGGTTGCGCGAGATCATGGATGACGACATGCGGCTGTTCCGCATCGGCGGCGACGAGTTCGCGGTGATCGTCCCGAATTGTGCCGATCACGCCAGGGCGCGTGAATTTGTCGACACGGCGATCCGGTTCGTTCGCCGGCCCTACACGATCGAGGGCCACCGCATCGGGATCGGCTGCAGCGCCGGTATCGTCCACGCACCGACCGACGGCGGCACCGCCGAGGAACTGATCAGCAACGCCGATCTCGCGCTCTACGAGGCGAAGTCGGTGCGCGGCACGTCATTCGTGTTCACGCCGCGCCTGCGCGATGCGGTCGAGCAGCGCTTCTCGCTCCTGACGGAACTGCGAAATGCCGGCGAGGATGGCCAGTTCGAGCTCCACTACCAGCCGCAGGTCGACATCCGTTCGGGCGCGATCACTGGCGCGGAAGCATTGCTGCGCTGGGCGCATCCGACGCGCGGCCTGCTGCAGCCCGGCCAGTTCATCGACGTACTGAGCGACAGCGAGCTGTCGGTGACGATCGGGCGCTGGGCGCTGTTCGAAGCCTGCCGGCAGGCGGCGGCCTGGCAGACCAAGGCAGACCGGCCGATCCGCATCGCCGTCAATCTGTTCCCGTGGCAGGTCAAGACGCGCAAGTTCTTCGACGACGTCCGCGAGGCGCTGCATAGCGCCGGGCTCGACGCCACGCTGCTCGAACTGGAGCTGACGGAGAACACGATCATCGAGTCCTCCGAGGAGTTCATCGCCATCCTGAGCGCTGTCCGCGATCAGGGCGTAAATATCGCGCTCGACGATTTCGGTACCGGTTATGCGTCGCTCAACAGCCTGACGCGCTTCCCGATCAACACCATCAAGATCGACCGCTCCTTCGTGCGCGATGTCGGCAGCGGCAAGGGCAACTGGCCCGTGCTGCGCACCATGCCGAAGCTGGCGCGCGATCTCGGCCTGACCACTGTCGCGGAAGGCGTCGAGACGGCGGAGGATGCGATGATGATCCAGCATTTCGGTTACGACTTCGGCCAGGGCTATTACTGGGGCAAGGCCGCAGGAAGCGACGAATTCAGCGCCATGATCGAACACGGCCTGCCCGAGAAGCCGGCCGCCGGCAGTGGTGACTTCCGTCCGGTGCGGATCTCCTCGCTGGAGGAAATCGTCAAGCGCCGCTTCCCGATGTTCGGCTGATTGCGGTCGCGGACCCAGGCAATCTGAAAATCAGGCAAAGAAAAAGGGCCGCCCGAAACGTCGGGGGCCCTCTTGCCTTATTGCGATGGTTTGCGGGCGGATCAGGCCGCCCGCGACACCGGACTGGCCTTGGTCGCCGAATGCGCCAGCCGGAAGCGGCCAACGAGTTCGGCAAGGCCGGCCGCCTGGCTCGTGAGCTGGTGGACCACGGCGTTGGTCTCCTCGGCCATCGCCGCGTTGCGCTGCGTGACTCCGTCCATCTGGGCAACGGCCCGGTTGATCTGGTGCAGGCCGGTCGCCTCCTCCTGTGAAGCGGTCGCGATCCCCTGGATCGAGACGTTGATCTCGGCGACATATTCCGCGATCGCGTCGAGCGCCCCGCCGGCCGCTTTCACGAGATCGACGCCCGTGCTGACCTCGGTGCTCGACTTGCGGATCAGCGCGCTGATCTCCTTGGCGGCGCTGCCCGAGCGCTGGGCCAGTTCGCGCACTTCCTGCGCCACGACCGCGAAGCCCCTGCCGGCGTCGCCGGCACGCGCGGCCTCGACGCCCGCGTTCAGCGCCAGCAGGTTGGTCTGGAAGGCGATCTCGTTGATCACGCCGATGATGTTGCCGATCTCGCGCGATACGGTTTCGATGCGGCTCATCGCCTCGACCGCGTCCCTGACGACGTCGTTGGAACGGTCGGTGGTCTGTCTGGCTTCCTCGGACTTGGCGGCGACGATCTTGGCCTTCTTCGAGGTTTCCGAAACGGTGGAAACCATTTCCTCGAGCGCGGCCGAGGTTTCCTCGAGCGCGGCGGCCTGCTGTTCGGTGCGGCGCGACAAGTCATTGGCGGATGCGTCGAGTTCGCCCGCATTGGCCCGTATCGTGCCGACATTACCGCTGACTTCGCCGAGCGTGCCGGACAGCATGTCGAGCGAGGCGTTGAAGTCGACGCGCAGCCGGTCGAGATCGCCGGGGAACGGTTCCTTGATTCGGGCGGTGAGATCGCCGGTGGCCATCGTCTTCAGGCCCGTGGCGAGCGTGTCGACGACCCACTTCACCTTTTCGGCTTCCTGGGCCTCGGCGCGTTCGCGGTCGGCGCGCTCGCCTTCCGCCGCCGTCCGCGTATGCTCCGCGGCACGGTTGCTGCGGTCGGCTTCTTCGCGCGACTGGTGCGAATCCTCCAGCGCCCGGTTGGCTTCTGCGAAGGCGGCCGCCATGCGCTGCGTCATCTGCAGCAGGATGCCGGCTTCGACCAGCAGGATCACGGCATGCAGCGCGACGCGCGACAGCGTGGCCTCACCGGGGAAAACCGCCGCCGGCAGAACGACGTAAAGCGCCAGGTGATGCACCGCCGTCACGCCGGTGAAAGCGGCGATCGGCCGCCAGTCGATCCAGGCGGCGGTGATCGCCAGCGCGGCGAAGAAGTACATGTGCATGTCGATCTGCAGCGACGATCCGGTGAAGCCGTAGACCAGCAGCGCGACCAGGCCGGCCTGCGCCGCGCCCGTGGCGGTTCGCGTCGCGACGCCCGTGCGGTCGATTGCCCATGACGCGGTCGCGGCGCCGGCGAGCAGAACCGCACCGCCGATCAGGACCACCAGGCTGGCTTCCGTTCCCCAGACCGCGCGCGCCGCGATCAGCGCCACGTTGAGCCACAGCATTGCGATGACGAGAACAGATGCCCTCTGACGGAGTACCGACAGTCCGTTCATTCTGAAGTTCCTTCTATGCATGCCGCGGCAAGCCGGCCGTTCAGGATGAACAGGGCCCCGGCGGAAAAGAGTTGTTTGACGAAATCGGGTGATGAACCTTCGGCGACGGCGAGCCAGGGGCTGCGTCCGCCGTTGACGAGCGTGCCGCCCGCGTTGGCGATGATCGAGACGACGCGATCGGGCGTGCTCCAGGGCGGCGCCACGACCACGACGCGGCTGCCGGTCGGCACACCGGCGATTGCCGCGATCACCAGGACGGCGGCAGCGAGATTGGCGGCGAGCAGCCTTGCCTGCAGGCGGGATTTTCGATCGGACGTGGGGAACTGGTCTGCGGGCATGAAATCCCTGTGGAATGTCCGGCATTCGCGGCCGGAGATCGGCGGACTTCATGTCAGCTGTTTGGCGTTGCCGCCTCGTAGCTTCGTAAAGATGCAAGTTTAAGGCGACGTTAAGCGCGCCCTCTAAACCGGCATCCGAACAAGAAAAGACCGCGTTTCCGCAAGAACCCGTGCGAAGGCCGCGCTTCAGGCGATTGGTCCGACTCGCTTTTTGCGCTTGCCGTGGCGCTACATCACCGCGCCGATCTGCCACGGCACGAATTCGTTGTCGCCGTAGCCGAGCATTTCGGACTTCGTATGCGCCCCCGAGGCGACATCGATGATCGCGGCAAAGATCTCGCGGCCCTTTTCCGCGATCGTCACGCCGTCGATTATGTCGCCGCAGTTGATGTCCATGTCCTCTTCCATCGAGCGGTACATCTCGGAATTGGTCGCCAGCTTCAATGACGGCGCGAGCTTGTAGCCGAAAGCCGAACCGCGCCCGGTGGTGAACGCGATGATGTTGGCGCCTGACGCCACCTGGCCGGTGATCGAGGCGGGATCGTAGCCCGGCGTGTCCACGAAGACGAAGCCGCGCCGGTCGACCGGTTCGGCATATTCGTAGACGCCGGCAAGCGGCGACGTGCCGCCCTTGGCCGCCGCGCCGAGCGATTTTTCGAGGATCGTCGTCAACCCGCCGAGCTTGTTTCCGGGCGAGGGGTTGTTGTTCATGTTGCCGCCGAGCTTTGCGGTGTAGTCCTCCCACCAGCGGATGCGCGCGACCAGCTTCTCGCCGGTCTCGCGGTCCTTTGCCCGCCGCGTCAGCAGGTGCTCGGCGCCGTAGATCTCCGGCGTCTCCGACAGGATCGCGGTGCCCCCTGCGGCGACCAGCAGGTCGGCGGCGTAACCGAGCGCCGGATTGGCCGTGATGCCGGAATAGCCGTCCGACCCGCCGCATTGCAGCGCCAGCGTCAATTCTGAAACGGGCGCCTCCTCGCGCTTCACCGCGTTGACGGCGGGCAGCATGGCTTTCACCGCCTCGACCGCCTGGGCGATGGTCTTACGCGTGCCGCCGGCGCCCTGGATCGTCATGGTGCGAAAAGTGTCGCGGTCCTTCAGGCTGTAGGCTTCCATAAGCTTCGGGATCTGGAACACCTCGCAACCGAGCCCGATCATCAGCGCCCCGCCGGTGTTCGCATTGGCCGCATGGCCCCACATCGTCCGCATCAGCATGTCGTAGCCTTCGCCGCTGGACGCCATGCCGCAGCCGGTGCCATGCGTGAAGGCGACGATGCCGTCGACATTGGGATAGTCGGCGAGCAGGCCGCTCCGTTCGACCTCACGCGCGACGAACCGCGCGACCGAGGCCGAGCAGTTGACGCTGGTCAGCACCGCGATGAAATTGCGCGTGCCGACGCGCCCGTCGGCGCGGCGAAAGCCCCGGAACGACATCGGCAGCCCTTCGAGCGACGGCGGCGTCCAGGCGGGAGCGGCCGCGAACTGGTAGTCGCGGGCGAAATCGCCCATTGCGCAATTATGCTCGTGAACGTGTTCGCCGGCCCCGATCGGCGCGGAGGCGAAGCCGATGATCTGGCCGAACTTGACCACCGGATCTCCCTCGGCGATGGCCGAGAGCGCGATCTTGTGGCCGCGCATGATCCGCGTTGCGGCTGTAACCCCCGCGACCTCGGCGCCGGCCTCGACCTTGTCGACGCAGACCGCGATGTTATCGTCGGGGCTGAGGCGGATGTGACGCGGAGACGCTGGCTGCATGTCGGGACATTGCTTTCTCGAATTTGAGCATTCGACACTGGCCGGACTTCATCGTGACGTCAATTTGGTTTGGGATACGAAATAATTCTTCCGTTCCCTTTGAGCGCGATCAACGCAAACGCTACAGTTGCGGGCATAGTGCCGCCAAACCCATGGATTGAAATGGAACCGAAGCCGAAATCAGAGATCGTCTTTCGCACGAAGGATGTGACCAAGGTCTACGATACCGGCGAGGTGAAGGTCTACGCGCTGGCGGGCGTCGATCTCGAGCTCTATTCCGGCGAACTGACGGTCCTGCTCGGCCCCTCGGGCTCGGGCAAGTCGACCTTGCTCAACATCCTCGGCGGCCTCGATCACGCGACCGGCGGCGATGTCTGGTTCCGCGACCTCGAATTGTCGAAGCTCAACGACCGCGAACTGACCCGTTTCCGGCGCGACTATGTCGGCTTCGTCTTCCAGTTCTACAATCTGGTGCCGAGCCTTTCCGCTCGCGAAAACGTGGCCTTGGTCACCGACATCGCGCCCAATCCGATGCGGCCCGACGAGGCGCTCGGACTGGTCGGTCTCGGCCACCGGCTGGATCATTTCCCCGCCGAGATGTCGGGCGGCGAACAGCAGCGCGTGGCGATCGCCCGCGCCATCGCCAAGCGTCCGGAAGTGCTGCTTTGCGACGAGCCGACCGGCGCGCTCGATTCAAAGACGGGCATCGCGGTCCTGCAGGCGCTCAAGGACATCAACGACCAGTTCGGCACGACCACGGCGGTAATCACCCACAACGCCGCCATCCGCAAGATGGCGCATCGCGTCATCCGCTTCCAGGACGGCAAGATCGGCGAAGTCGAGATCAACGAGACGCGCGTGGCGCCGAAGGACATCGAATGGTGATGCCGGTGGACAGGCGATGAGGGCGCTCGACAAGAAACTGCTGCGCGATTTCCGGCGGCTCTGGGCGCAGGGTCTCTCCATCGCGCTTGTTCTCGCCTGCGGTGTCGCCGTCCTGCTGATTTCCTACGGCATGTACGGCGCGCTGGAAAATACGCGTTCCGCCTACTACGAGCGCAACCGCTTTGCCGATGTCTTCGCCTCCGCGACACGCGCTCCGCGAAACCTGAAGGAGCAGGTCGCCGACATCGAGGGCGTGTGGGCGGTCGAGTTGCGAACGGTCAAGGATGCGGTGCTGGACTTGCCCAATCGCGTCAAGACGGCCACGGGGCGGATCATCTCGCTGCCGTCGGACAATGGCGCTGTCCTGAATGTGCCGCTGCTGCGGTCCGGCCGTCTGCCCGATCCGGATTCGGCCAATGAGATCATGGTCAATGAGCCTTTCGCGCTCGCCAACGGCTATCAGCTCGGGGACGTCATCCAGGCCAACCTGAACGGCCGGAAACGGTCGCTGACCATTGTCGGGACGGCCCTGTCGCCCGAATATATCTACACGATCGGCCCCGGTTCGCTGATGCCCGACAACGAGAATTTCGGCATCTTGTGGATGCCGGAAAACGCCGCCGCGGCCGCCTTCGACATGTCCGGCGCGTTCAACGACGTCAGCCTGAAGCTGACGCTCCGCGCCGATTCCGACGAGGTGATCGACCGCCTCGATGACATCCTCGAACCCTACGGCGGGACGGGCGCCTATGGACGCGACCAGCAGTTGTCGGACGCCTTCATCGATTCCGAACTCCTCGGCCTCGAAACGATGGCGCGCATCCTCCCGCCGGTCTTCTTCGGTATCGCCGCGTTCCTGGTCAACATGGTGATCGGGCGCATCGTCGCGCTCGAGCGCGCCCAGATCGGCCTGATGAAGGCGCTCGGATACACCGATGTCACGATTGCGATCCACTACATCCTGCTAGCCGTCCTGATCGCCGTTGTCGGCGTTCTGATCGGATGGGGGCTCGGAACATGGGCGGCGCGCGGCATGGCCTTGCTCTACGCCGAATTCTTCACGTTCCCTTACCTGATCTTCAGGGTCTCGAGCTTCACCTATGTCCTGTCCGGCTTCCTCGGAGTGCTGGCAGCGGCGCTTGGCGCGGTCTTCAACGCAATGAAGGCGGCGCGGCTTGCGCCGGCCGTCGCCATGTCGCCGCCCGCGCCGCCCAATTTCCGCCGCGGACTCTTCGACCAGATGTTCACCTCGATGCGGCTTTCGCAGCCGACCATGATGATCCTGCGCGGCATCATGCGCTGGCCTCTCAGGGCCAGCCTTACATCGCTTGGCATGGCGCTCGGCGTCGCCGTTCTAGTCGCTTCGAGCTTCTTCGATGATTCCATGGAAGAGATCCTCGACGTGGCGTTCTTCCAGTCCAACCGGCAGGACGCCATCCTGCTGCTCTCGCCGGACCAGCCGCTTTCGGTCCTCGCGGATATCGGGAGGTTGCCTGGAATACTGCGCGCCGAGGGCCAGCTCAGCCTTCCGGTCCGCCTGACCAACGGCCACCTCGAAAAACGCGTTGCGATAGAGGCAAGCTGGCCCAATGCCGATCTGAGCCGCGTCATCGATCCGGACGGCAAGGTAATCGAGGCGCCGGCGGAGGGAATTCTGCTTACCAAGCGCCTGGCTGGCCAGCTTGAGGTCAATCCGGGCGAATGGATCGACGTCGAGTTCCTCACTGGCCGCCGCGAACAGCACCGACTGATGGTGAGCGGCATCGTCACGCAGTATTTTGGCATCGGCGCCTACATGAACGCCGGCTATGCGGCGAGGCTGTTCCGCCAGTCGCCGCGCATCTCGGCCGCCAATGTGCTGGTCGACGACAATCGTATCGACGACCTGCACCGGGAACTGAAGAATACGCCCCATCTGGCGGGGTTGATCATGCTGAACGATACGCGCCAGATCTTCCGCGACACGATCAAGGAAAACATCGTCATCCAAGCGATGATCTACATCGGGATCGCGGCCATGATCACGATAGGCGTCACCTACAACAGCGCGCGAATCCAGCTGTCGGAACGCGCGCGCGAACTGGCGAGCCTGCGCATCCTCGGCTTCACCAATGCCGAAGTCTCCTACATTCTGATGGGAGAAACGCTGCTTCTCGCGATTGTAGCCCAGCCGATCGGCTGGGCGCTCGGCGCGCTGATCGCCTGGGGGATGAGTTTTGCCTTCGCCAGCGACCTCTACACCATCCCGGTGATCCTCGAGCGGCACACGTTCGGCTACGCCAGCGTTATCGCCCTCGTCGCCGCCGTCTGTTCCGTGCTTGTCGTGCGTCGCAGGCTCGACACGCTCAATCTTGTCTCCGTCATGAAAACGCGGGAGTAATCCATGCCGTTCAAACCTCGCACGATCATTGGCATTCTGGTTGGCTTCGCGGCCGTCGCCGGTCTGCTTTACGTGACATTTCGGCCCGATCCCGTCCCGGTCGATCTGATTGCGGCAACGCGCGATGTCATGCGCGTCACGGTCGACGCCGACGGCAAGACGCGCATCAAGGAGATCTACGAGGTCTCCGCGCCAATCTCGGGCACGGCGCAGCGTTCGCCTGTCGCCGTCGGCGACAAGGTCGTCGCGGGCGAGACGGTCGTCGCTGTCGTCCGGCCGTCGGCGACCGGCTTTCTCGACACGCGCACCCGCGTTCAGGCCGAAGCCGCAGTGCGCGAGGCGGAGGCGGCCGTTCAGGTGGCTGAAACCAGCGTCCGCCAAGCCGAGGAGGAACTGAACTACGCGATCACGCAATATTCCCGCGTCCAGACGCTCGTGGACCGGGGCGTCGCCTCGTTGACGCAGCTTGAGGATTCCGCCCAGGCCAAGTCCGTGCGCGAGGCCGCGCTGGATTCGGCGAAAGCCAACCGGGCGGCCGCTGAGAGCGCGCTTGCCCGCGCCAAGGCGGCGCTGATCGAACCGGGTCCCCCGGAAAACGGAGAAAACGACGAGACGTGCTGCGTGCCGATCATGGCGCCCGCCGACGGCGTGGTGCTCGATATCGTCAATGTAAGCGAGCGTCCGGTCCAGGCCGGCACGACGCTTCTGTCGATCGGTCAGCCGGACAATCTCGAGATCGTCGCCGACATTCTGTCATCGGAGGCCGTGCGCATCAAGGAGGGCGCGCCGGCTCTGGTCGAGCGATGGGGCGGCGAGGATACCCTGAACGCCAGCGTGCGCGAGATCGACCCGGCCGCGGTGACCAAGGTCTCCGCCCTCGGCATCGAGGAACAGCGCGTCGATGTGACCCTGGACTTCGAAGATGGCGACGTCACCGGCAAGGGGCTTGGCAACGGCTACGCCGTCTTCGTGCGCATCATCGTCTGGGAGGGCGAGAATGTCCTGCAAGTGCCGATTTCCGCCCTGTTCCGCGGCGACGGAGGCTGGGCCCTGTTCTCTTACGACGACGGCGTTGCGCGCCAGGTTTCCGTCGACGTCGGCCGCCGCAGCGGCCTGATGGCCGAGATCCTTTCCGGCATAGAGGAGGGTACGCGGGTCATCACCCACCCGAGCGACCGGGTGCTCGACGGTATCGACGTGGTCGACCGTTCGACGTTGTAGCTATCCCTGGAGCGCCTTGACGGCGGCGCGCAGATCGAAATCCGGGTCGGTTATCTGTTCAGGCGCGATTTCCGCCCCGGCTTCCAGCAGCTTGCGGCTCATCGCATAGGTCGCCGCGTCGTTGAGGCAGTCGACGGCGACGAAGCGGTTCTGCCTGAAATAGAAATGCGACACCGAGCCCTCGCGTTTGCCCGGCCGCACCACCACTGCCTCGTAGCCGCGGTTCAGCCCGGCGATCTGCAGCTTCATGTCGTACTGGTCCGACCAGAACCACGGATGCGGATCGTAGACCGTGTCAATGCCGCAAATATTGGCGGCGACGGCTGCCGCCTGGTCATGCGCGTTCTGCACCGATTCCAGCCGCGTCGGCATGTTGTCGAAGGGCAGGATCGTGCAATCGCCCGCGGCATAAATCGCCGGGTCCGAGGTCCGCCCGTGATCGTCGACGACGATGCCGACGGCGATGTGCAGCCCCGCGGCTTCCGCGATCTCGACATTCGGCGCGACGCCGATGCCGACGATAGCGAGATCGAGCGGCAGTTCCTCGCCATTCGCCAACCGGACCGCGGTGGCGACGCCGTCCGATTCCACGAAGCGCTCGATCTGGGTGTTTTCAAGGATCGTCACGCCATGCGCTTGGTGCAAGGCGCGGAATGCGTCCGCCGTCTCCTGGCAGGCGACGCGCTTGAGAATGCTCTCGGCCGCCTCGATGACGGTGACCTGCAGTCCCTTCTTGGCGGCTTCGGCCGCCGCTTCCAGCCCGATATAACCGCCGCCGATGACGACGAGCTTCAGACCGGGCTGCATCGCCGCCATCAGTCCGTCGGCGTCTTCCAGCGAGCGCATGACGCGGACATTCGGCAGTTCGCCGCCGATCTCGGCCGGCAGGCGGCGCGCCCGGGCGCCGGTCGCAAGAACCAGAGCGTCATAGGAGAGCCCTTCGCCGCTCGCCAGATGGAGGAACGTCGGCGCGCGGTCGATCGACGTCGCGGCGGCGCCGAGTTTCAGCGAAATGCGATTGTCCTCGTACCATTCGGCGGGCCTGAGCCGCAGCCGGTCCAGGCTCATCTCGCCGGACATGTAGGCCTTCGACAGGGGCGGGCGCTGGTAGGGCAGTTCGTTCTCGGCGCAGACGAGTGTGATCTCCATCTCCGCGTCGTGCTTGCGCAGTTCCGCCGCTGCGGCCACTCCCGCGTGGCTTCCTCCGATGATGACGGTGTGTGTCATGAACCCCCCGATTGCATATGGCGCCGGTTTTTCCGTTACCTTTTCCTAGCAAGAACTGTGGCCGCGATGCGACGTCAAATGCGAAGCAATTTCGCGAGAGCTGTTTTTCCACCCGGGCGCAGCGCGCGCCCCGGCAACCGTTGAATCGGAATGTCAGACGCGTTAACCGGCTTGGTCGCGACGGCAACCGGATTACCCAAGCGATTCAAATCCCTGGCGATTCCGGTCACGGGAAAATGCGCGACTGGCCGTGTTCGGTGCGCCGATGCATTTCTTTTACGTCTGTGGCGCATGATGGCAGGCGGGAGGGGGACCACGCCTCCGGGGGACGAAGACGTGAACCACTATGAAATGATCGTGATCGGCAGCGGCCCGGCGGGTCGCCGCGCCGCCATCCAGGCAGCAAAGCTGGGCAAGAGCGTCCTCGTCATCGAGCGTGGCGGGCGGGTCGGCGGCGTGTCCGTGCATACCGGCACGATCCCGTCGAAGACGCTGCGCGAAACCGCGCTGAACCTTTCCGGCTGGCGCGAGCGCGGCTTCTACGGCCGCTCCTACCGCGTCAAGCAGGACATTACCGCCGACGACCTGCGCCGGCGACTGCATGTCACGCTGTCCCACGAGGTCGAGGTGCTGGAGCATCAGTTCGCCCGCAACCAAGTCACGACTCTGCGCGGCGCCGCCCGCTTCACTGATCCGGCCACCATCGAGGTCGAGGGCGAGGAGGGCGAGACATTCTCGTTCACCGCCGACCGGTTCCTGATCGCGGTTGGCACAATCCCGTTCCGGCCGGACTACATCCCCTTCGACGGGGTTTCGGTCTTCGATTCCGACACAATCCTCGATCTGCCGGACCTGCCGCGTTCGATCGCGGTGATCGGCGCGGGCGTCATAGGCGTCGAATACGCGACCATCTTCTCGGCCCTCGACGTGCACGTGACGCTGGTCGAGCCGCGCGAAACCATGCTCGATTTCATCGACAAGGAACTCCTGGAGGATTTCGCCTACCAGCTGCGCGACAACGGCATGGCGATGCGGTTCGGTGCCAAGGTGGAGAAGGTGACGCGCAACGCGCAAGGCTGCGAAATCGTGCTCGAAGGCGGTCGCAAGGTACGTTCGCAGATGCTGCTCTTCGCCGCCGGCCGCATGGGCGCAACCGCTACGCTCAACTTGGAAGCCTGCGGACTGGAATGCGACCATCGCGGCCGCATCAAGGTCGATTCCGAGACTTTGCAGACGTCCGTGCCGCATATCTACGCGGCCGGCGACGTCATCGGCTTTCCGAGCCTCGCATCCACCTCGATGGAACAGGGCCGCATCGCTGCCTGCCACGCGCTCGGCGCGAATGCGCATGAGCCGCCGGAGTATTTTCCCTATGGCATCTACGCGGTGCCGGAGATCTCCACCGTCGGCATGACGGAGGAGGAGGTCATCGAACGCGGCATCCCCTACGAGAGCGGGATCGCGCGATTCCGGGAGACCTCGCGCGGCCACATCATGGGCCTCGACAAGGGCATGCTGAAGATGCTGTTTTCTCTGAAGACGCGTCGGCTGCTCGGCTGCCACATCGTCGGCGAGGGCGCGACCGAGCTGATCCATATCGGCCAGGCCGTGCTCAACCTGAAGGGCACCCTCGACTATTTCGTCGAGAACACCTTTAACTACCCGACGCTCGCAGAAGCCTACAAGATCGCCGCGCTGGACGCCTGGAACCGCATGGGCGCGAGCGTGCCTGAGGCGAGGGCGAAGAAGCAGGCGTGAGGCGGAGTCCTGCTTGAACCTGTTTCTGAAGTGGAGCTGATCGGGCCGTCCGAAACGCGCCGCAAGATCGTGAAAAAACATACAAAAGAGAAATGCCGCCGATGCACAGGCGGCCTGGATCAAATTCCGGATGCGTTACTC
>JBAQHA010000773.1:0-2080 GCA_049288075.1 Oricola sp. | reverse complement strand
GTCATGTACATAGCGCAAGACCTCCTCGTAACCTTCGCCCGCATCGCCCAGGATTTCCCCGATCGGAAGCTGTGGGAAGCGGCGGCGCAATTCTTTGAGACCGGGAACGGTCAAGAGGTGATCGTTGACATTGGCCGGGGTGCAAGGGCCGGTCAGCGGCCAGAGCAGGAACAGGCGGTCATCCACCAGGTTGAAGGCTTTCGACTTGTAGCCGTAGTGGTGCTTGCCCTTCGGTCTGGCGGACTTGCCATCCTTTGCATCACCGCTTATGGGCGCATTGGGGTTGGGACCGGGGCGGTTCGAGCCGGAGTAATACACATAGGCAGCCTGGGGGTCGCGTGGGGTGGCAAAGCGGCAGTGCTCCCGGCAGGCCTGGGTATCACAGGCGCAGCCTTCCTTGCCCGCTTCCCGGGCCGGGCAGGGACGCTTTGTCGAAGGCAGACAGCAGGCGGGGGTCTGGTGAATGCATTTCTGGCGTGAGCGGGCTTCGATCAACTGGCAGTCAGTGGACAGGCTCACCCCGCGTTCCGGCCCATCCCCGGGGAAAGTGGCCTGGGTGGGGATCAGGCCGTAGGCCATCAGCCCCTGGGCCAGGCTGGTTTGACAGTTTGCCAGCCAATCCAGGTGGGTGCCCGCCAGCGCCATGCGAAAGGTGGAAGGGCTGGGCACATCCGCCGGGTCGAAGCCCAGGCGATGGCAATAGCCCCAGCCGCGTTCGGGGGAATGCAGCTCTTGAGCCAACCGCTCCCAATCCCAGCCCTGATAGACCGCCAGTAGCCATGCCAGCCCCAGGCTCAAGGGGTCGAACGGGGGTGGACCGAACTGGCTTTTGAAACGTTGGGCGAAGTAAGGTCGCCAGGGGGAGAAGTCGAACAGGCGCAGCATCCGATCGAACTCGTCCAGTGCCAGCAAGTCGGCGCGGGAGTCCAGACCATCCAATGGCTGCCAGCGGTAGAACGAGCGGCAGGTGCGCCCCTCCCAAGGCGGGGGATTGCCAGGGGTGGGCAACTGCAGCGGTAAGAGCGACCGGATGGTTTCCCAACAAAACAACTCTACGAAGTTGGGCAGCTGCAAGCGTCGATCCGCGGCGGGGAGGCTGCGGGTGGCGGCCAATTCGGTACGCGGCAAGCTCTGAAGACGGTGGAAGGGGCTGTCAGGCGCCTCGACCACCCCGACCACGGGCGCAGCCGGGATCCACAGCGTGTTCATCGGCTGGCCCTCCGCCGCCGCCGCCGGGCGTCCTCGAGACGGTGTGCCTGGCGCATAGCTTCCCGGCTATCCTGCTCGTACAGGCTGCGCAAGCGCATAGAGAAGGCTGGCAGCCTGAGTAACCCCAGGGCTTCATTGCGCAGCTGCCGCACCCGCTCCCGCGTCACGCCCAGTTGCCGTCCGATGGCGGCCAACGAGAGCGGCGGCTGCCCGTCCAGCCCGAAGGCCAGTTCAATCACCTGCCGCAAGCTCTCGGGCAAACAGCCCAGTTCGTCCTGCAGTGCCTGGTGGAGCTGCTCCTGCTGCCAGCAGGCCAGGATGATATTCAGGCTGTCCCCAGCCCGCTGCGCCTCCAGCCATCCTGCGACACGCCACGCCTGCTTCACCGCATTCCACACCCGGTTGCGGATGGCCCGAGCGGCATAGGTCGAGAAGGTAAATCCTCGCCCCGCATCAAAGTGCAAGATCGCCAGCCACAACCCGATCCGGCCTTCCTGGATCAGGTCGGCATAGTCGGCTTCACCCGGCCATTGCCGCCGCACAATCAGCACGATCAAGCCAGCATGCTCGCACAGCAGCCGTTCAACACATTCGTAGCAGCCAGCCTGGGCGCAGCCAAAATCGGCGGGATGACCACCTTCCCGTGGTTGTACAATATACATGCGACACCTCCTTGGGTTTTTGGTCTTGGTAAACCTAATTTACCCTCGGAGGTGTCGTCTGTCGATTGAGTTGAGTTGGCCCTGCTACTTGAGTTGACTTTTAGTCCCCTGAGTTATTGCGGTATCCCGTATGTCACTGCTGGTGTATGTCACCACCGGTGTATGTCACCGCCCACAGCCTTTGCCAATGCTATGCTACAATAATTTGT
>JBAQHA010000772.1:0-3451 GCA_049288075.1 Oricola sp. | reverse complement strand
TGGCTGGCCACAAGGTCAGAAAAAGGGCGAGTTTCTTCATCATCGTTGATCGGCTCTTGCGTCGTTGATCCCGGCCCTGCCTAGCCGAAAATTTGCTCCGCGTCACCGCCGGGAATAGCCGCCGCTTGACCGCCGGACGGGAACCGGCTTCGCTTCCCGAATGGACATCGATTCCTACAACGCTTTCTGCTCCGGCCTTCGCTCCACGACGCATGTCGTGCAATGGGGCGGCGCTCATGTCTGGAAGATCGGCGGCAAGGTCTTTGCGATCGGCGGCTGGAACGCTGGTGAAGAGTTGTTCGTCACCTTCAAAGTCTCCGAACTCGCCTTCGACATCTTGCGCGAACAACCGGGCCTTCGTCCGGCGCCCTACCTCGCCTCGCGCGGCATGACGTGGATCCAGCGGACAAGCGCCGAAAGTATGGATGACGCTGCCCTGCAGGACTACCTCGCGGAGAGCTATCGCATCGTGGCCGCGAAACTGTCGCGCCGGCTGCGCCGGGAACTGGGTCTTGACGCCGCCTGATTTCCCCTGCGCCACGGCCGCGAGCCGCGCCGCGCCGTTTACCGCACCCGAGAATGCCGGTTTACATTGCAGCGCAGCAATCGCACAATGGAAGAAAACAACGGCATTCGATTGCGGGATACAAAATGACGGGAAGCATCAAGACAATCGGCGTCATCGGCGCCGGCCAGATGGGCTGCGGCATCGCTCAGGTGAGCGCGGCCGCCGGTTACGGCGTGTGGCTCAACGACGTCTCGCTTGAAAACGCCGAACGCGGCAAGGCGAAGGTCGTCGAAGCGATGGCCCGCGCCGTCGAATCCGGCAAGATGGCCGAAACCGACGCCGCCGAGGCGGCCAGCCGCATAACGCCGGTCGGCACCCTCGAGGAGCTCTCGGATTGCGATCTCGTCATCGAGGCGGCCAGCGAGAAGGAAGAGGTCAAGCGATCGATCTTTGCCAAGCTCTGCCCGGTCCTGAAGCCGGAGGCGATGCTTGCTTCCAACACCTCTTCGATCTCGATCACGCGGCTGGCCTCCGCGACCGACCGGCCGGAGCGCTTCATGGGCATCCACTTCATGAATCCCGTGCCGCGCATGAAACTGGTCGAACTGGTGCGTGGCATCGCCACCGAGGACGTGACCTACGAGGCGTCGAAAGCCTATGCTGTCTCCCTCGGCAAGACGACGACGGTTTCGGAGGATTTCCCGGCCTTCATCGTCAACCGGATCCTGCTGCCGATGATCAACGAGGCTATCTACACGCTGTACGAAGGCGTCGGTTCGGTCGAGGCGATCGACACGGCGATGAAGCTCGGCGCCAACCACCCGATGGGTCCGCTGGAGCTGGCCGATTTCATCGGTCTCGACACATGCCTTTCGATCATGCAGGTGCTGCATGACGGCCTGTCGGATTCCAAGTATCGGCCCTGTCCGTTGCTGGTGAAATATGTCGAAGCCGGCTGGCTAGGCCGCAAGACCGGGCGCGGCTTCTACGACTATCGCGGCGAAACGCCGGTTCCGACCCGCTGAATCGTCGAAGGCGGAATGATGGGAGGCCCCGTGCGACTCATGGGGCATCAGGAATCGCACAGGACCCCCCGCCACCGGTTAGGCAGCATTGCCCCCGCCCCGGTGTCCAAACCAGTAGCTCATGGTCGCGGCGCATGGTGTGCACTTCGACACAGACAGGAAGGGGCGGCATTTGCCAGCGCTTGCCCCATTGTTCCGCCGCTTCTAAGAACGGTCGGGGAAATTCGAGGAAAATGACAATGTTGTTTGAGGGCACCGATGCCTATGTGGCCGAAAAGGACCTGAACGTCGCGGTCAACGCCGCCATCCGGCTGGAGCGGCCGCTGCTGGTGAAGGGCGAGCCCGGCACCGGCAAGACGGAACTGGCCAAGCAGGTCGCTTCCGCCCTCGGCCTCGACCTGATCGAATGGCACGTCAAGTCGACGACCAAGGCGCAGCAGGGCCTCTACGAATACGATGCCGTCTCGCGCCTGCGCGATTCGCAGCTCGGCGATCCACGCTTCGAGGACATCTCCAACTACATTCGCCGCGGAAAGTTGTGGGAGGCGTTCTCCGCCGACCGCAAAACCGTGCTGCTGATCGACGAGATCGACAAGGCCGACATCGAGTTTCCCAACGACCTGCTGCAGGAACTCGATCGCATGGAGTTCTATGTCTACGAGACCGGCGAGACGATCCGCGCGGAGCACCGGCCGATTGTCATCATCACCTCCAACAACGAGAAGGAACTGCCCGACGCATTCCTGCGCCGCTGTTTCTTCCACTATATCAAGTTCCCCGACATGGAGACGTTGCAGCGCATCGTCGATGTTCACTATCCCGGCATCAAGCAGACCCTGGTTCGCGCCGCGCTAGCCCGCTTCTACGAGATCCGCGAGGTCGCCGGCCTCAAGAAGAAGCCGTCGACCTCCGAGGCGCTCGACTGGATCCGCCTGCTGGTCACCGACGATGTGGAGCCGGAAACCCTGCGCGCCGACGCCCGGAACGCCCTGCCGAAGCTGCACGGCGCCCTGCTCAAGAACGAGCAGGATGTGCACCTGTTCGAGCGGCTGGCCTTTATCGCCCGCCAGCGCGGCGGCTAGATCGCGTCACTGGCAGATGCTGGCATGCGGCACGCCGTACATCAACCGCCCGAATTCGTCTCCGGCGAGATGCACGAGGCTCTTGTGATCGCCGCCCTCGAAATAGATGTCGTCTCGCCCCTCCAGCGCGTCATCGATGACGCAGCTTACCCGGTAGGGAACGCCTAGCGCCGGTACGGCGCCGATCTCGCAGTCGGGAAACAGCATGCTTGCCTCGTCTTCCGTCGCAAGCCGAACGTTGCCGCCGATCATCTCGCGCATGCGCGCCATGTCGAGCTGACGCGAAGCGGGAAGGACGGCGAGGACGTAGCCGTCATCCCATTTCAGCACCACGCCCTTGGCCAGACTGTCTCCCTCGATGCGAGCTACCATCGCCGTGACTGCGGAAGTCGACGTCTTGTAATGCTTCATGACGTCGAACGGGATGTAATTGTCGTCGAGATATTCCCGGATTGTCAGTGCCACGCCCATTGTCGTTCTCCTTCTCGGCCGGTTCGTTCGACGGCTGGAATGACGGGGCGTGGACCGTTTGCGCGGCACACACGCGACCGGGATTCCGGCCGTTTTCATGCCTGTGGCAAGTCTGGGCAGGATACACCCGCGGTCGCCGCGCGACAAGAACATCGCCCTTCGCGGCGCCTGGCGCCGCCTATTTGCCGGCCGTTACGACGATGCAGGGATGCCGGAAGCGTGGCAACCCATCCATGCGGGAGACGGAAGCCGCCTAGGCCGTCGCCGGGAACACGTCCCAGCGCGCGGCCACCTTGCCGCCGGAAATCACGGCCAGCGGGCCGAATTGCAGCAGCACCGCCTCGCACTGGTGCGGGCGCAGGAAG
>JBAQHA010000771.1:0-9228 GCA_049288075.1 Oricola sp. | reverse complement strand
TGATCGCCCGCCGCCTTCAGCACCACCGCGCCGATGCCGGCGCGCGGGACGACGTTGAACAGCGCGATAAGCTCCTCGATCGTGTCCTCGTCCAGCGCGTTGCGCTTCTGCGGGCGGTTGAGCGTCGCGATCAGTATGTTGCCGTCCGTCTTGAGATCGATGTTGGAGAGTTCGAGGTCGTCAATATTGCGCGTCTTTTTCAAATCCGTTTTCCTTCAACAAGCATGTCGGGGCGATGGCATATGTTAATGATCGCTTACCGATTTCGGAAGCCGGGCGTCCGCTTGTTGACGAAGGCATCCATGCCTTCCTTCTGGTCCTCGGTCGCGAACATTGAATAGAAGACGCTGCGCTCGTATTTCAGCCCTTCGGCCAGCGTCGTCTCGAAGGCGCGGTTAACGGCGTCCTTGGCCATCAGAACCGACGGGCGGCCGAAGGAGGCGATGGCCTTCGCCGCGATAAGTGCCTCGCTCATCAGCTTGTCGTGCGGCACGACACGGGCGACGAGACCGGCGCTTTCCGCTTCCGCCGCATCCATCATCCGGCCGGTCAGGATAAGGTCCATGGCCTTCGCCTTGCCGACGGCCTTCACCAGCCGCTGCGTGCCGCCCCAGCCCGGCATGACGCCGAGCTTGATCTCCGGCTGGCCGAACTTCGCCTTTTCCGACGCGATGATGATGTCGCACATCATGGCGATCTCGCAGCCGCCGCCGAGCGCGAAGCCGTTGACGGCCGCGATCATCGGCTTGCGGGTGGCGGTAAAGCGCTCCCAGTCCGACTGGATGTCGGCCAGGAACATGTCCATGTAGGACTTCTCCGCCATCTCCTTGATGTCCGCGCCGGCGACGAACGCCTTGTCGCCCGCACCGGTGATCAGGATGCAGCCGATCTTTTCGTCCGCATCGAACTTCGCCGCCGCCTCGATGAGCCCGCTCATCACGTCGTGATTGACGGCGTTCAGCGCGCCCGGGCGATTGATGGTGATGATGCCGACGCCTTCGTCGACCGATGTCTGCACTTCGTTCATGTGGTTCAGCTCCGCTCGGCGGTTTTCAGATACTCGATGATGCCGGAGAAGTCCTTGCCCGCTCCGCCTTCCTTCAGGAAGGTCTCATAGAGCTTCATCGCGTGTTCGCCCATAGGGGTTGCCTGTCCCGCTTCCGAGGCCGCCTGCTGCGACAGGCCGAGATCCTTCAGCATCAGTTCGGCGGCGAAGCCCGGCTTGTAGTCGTTGTCGGCCGGGCTCTTCGGCCCGACGCCCGGCACCGGGCAATAATTGTTGACGGACCAGCAGAATCCCGACGACGTCGAAATCACGTCGAAGGCCGCCTGCGCCGACAGGCCGATCTTCTCGGCCAGCGCGAAAGCCTCGCAGGCTCCGATCATCGAGATCGCCAGCAGCATGTTGTTGCAGATCTTGGCGGATTGGCCGGCTCCGCCGTCGCCGCAATGGACCAGCTTGCCGCCCATCGTGGCGAGGATCGGCGACGCCTTATCGAAGGCTTCCTTCGATCCGCCGACCATGAAGGTCAGCGTTCCCGCCGCGGCGCCCGCCGTGCCGCCGGAAACCGGCGCATCCAATGGCAGCAGCCCGGCCCCGGCCGCCATCTCGTGCGCCGACTTGGCGCTCGCTACGTCAATAGTCGAACAGTCGATCATGACCGCGCCCTTCTTCGCCGCCGGCACGATTTCACCGAAAACCTTCAACACGATCGGCCCGTTCGGCAGCATGGTGATGATGAATTCGGCATCCTTCACCGCCTCGACGGCGCTCGCCGCGGCGACGATGCCCTCGGCGGTCGCCTTCGCCACCGCGTCGGCGACCGTATCGAAACCGTGCACCTCGTGCCCGGCCTTTTTCAGGTTTATGGCCATCGGCAGACCCATATTGCCGAGGCCGATGAATCCGATCCTGCTCATGCGGTGTCCTCCCTCAGAGTTTCAGTTCTTCGCCACCCAGCCAAGCCAGCATGGCGTCTATCGTCTCGCGGCCGACGTCTTCCAGCCGCGCAATCCGCCATTTCGGGTTGCGGTCCTTTTCGATGATCTGCGCCCGGATGCCCTCGATGAAATCGCCGTCCGACATCGAGCGGAAGGTGAAGCGGTATTCCAGCGCCAGCACGTCCTCGATGGTCGTCATCTTGCGGGCGCGACGGACCATTTCGAAGGAGCAGGCGACCGACAGCGGGCACGCTTGGCGGATCATCTTCGCCGCCTTCTGTGCAAATTCCGAACCGTCGCCTTCCAGCGATTGCAGGCATTCGAGCGCGGTGTCGTGGCCGAAATGGCGGTCGATCGCTGCGAGATGCTGAGCGAGCGGCGCGTCGTCCGGCGCCCGGCGAAAGCGGTCCAGCGCAGCGGGACTTGCCGCCTCCTCCAGCGCTGCCTTCAGCGCCGGCAGGTCGTCGCCCGCAACGAAGACATCGGCAAACCCCGCGAGGATCGCGTCCGCGCAAGTCATCCTCCATCCGGTCATGCCGAGAAACTCGCCAAGATGGCCGGGCGCATGCGCCAGGATCCGCGTTCCGCCGACATCCGGCACCAGCCCGATGCCGCATTCCGGCATCGCGATCATCGAACGTTCGGTGACGATCCGGTGCGAACCGTGCGCGGAGATGCCGACGCCGCCGCCCATCACGATCCCGTCCATGACCGCGACATAGGGAGTGGACAGATTGGCGATCTTGGCGTTCAACCGGTACTCGTCCGCCCAGAACTTCCGCCCATAGGCGAAATCGCCCGCCGTGCCGGTCGCGTGCATGTGCGCGATGTCGCCGCCGGCGCAAAACGCCCGCTCGCCCTCGGCGTCGATCACGATCAGGTCGACCGAGCCGTCCTCCCGCCAGCGGTCGAGCGCGGCCTCGATCGCCGTCGCCATCTCGTAGTTGAGCGCATTGAGCGCCTTCGGGCGGCTGAGCGTGATCCGCCCGGTCCGTCCGGCCTCGCGGATACGGATATCGAGTGAGTTCTCCAACTCACCGCCCCGCCAGCATGTGGCGCGCGATGATGACGCGCATGATCTCGTTGGTGCCTTCGAGGATCTGGTGGACACGCAGGTCGCGCACGATCTTCTCGATGCCGAAATCGGCGAGATAGCCGTAGCCGCCATGGATCTGCAGAGCGTCGTTCGCCACCTTGAACGCGGAATCGGTGACGAAGCGCTTCGCCATGGCGCAGAACTTGCTCGCGTCCGGCGCCCTCGCGTCGAGCTTGCTGGCCGCCTGGTAGAGCAGGATGCGCGCCGCGGCCAGCTCGGTCTCCATGTCGGCGAGCTTGAACTGCAGCGACTGGAATTCGGAAATCGGATTGCCGAAGGCCTTGCGCTCGGTCGCGTAACGCAGCGCCTTTTCCAGCGCCGATTGCGCGGCGCCGAGAGCGCTGGCGGCGATGTTCAGCCGCCCGCCGTCGAGCCCGGCCATCGCGTATTTGAAGCCCATGCCCTCCTCGCCGAGCAGGTTTTCCGGCGGCACGACGCAATCGTCGAACTGCACCAGCGCGGTCGGCTGCGCCCGCCACCCCATCTTGCGTTCGTTGGCGCCATAGGAGAGGCCGGGCGTGCCCTTCTCGACCAGGAAGGCCGAAACGCCCTTCGCGCCCTCGCCGCCGGTACGCACCATGGCGAGATAGACGTCGGAAAAACCGCCTCCCGAGATGAACGCCTTGGCGCCGTTGAGCTTCCACTCGTTGCCGCTGCGCTCGGCGCGGGTGCGCAGCGACGCCGCGTCGGAGCCCGCGCCCGGTTCGGTCAGGGCGTAGGAGGCGATCAGTTCCATCGAGCATAGTTTCGGCAGCCATTTTTGCCGCTGATCCTCGGTGCCGAAGGCGTCGATCATCCAGGAAACCATGTTGTGGATCGAAATGAACGAGCCGATCGACGGGCACCCATGCGCCAGCGCCTCGAAGATCAGCACAGCGTCGAGGCGGCCGAGCCCGGAGCCGCCAACGTCCTCGCGGACATAGATGCCGGCAAGGCCGAGTTCGCCGACTGAGCGAACGACGTCTTCCGGGAAATGACCCTTCTCGTCCCACTCGATGGCGTTCGGCGCCAGCTTGTCGGCGGCGAAGCCGCGCGCCATCTCCTGGATGGCCTTCTGCTCTTCCGACAGTTCGAAATCCATCGCGGTCTCCTCTCCGGCCGACTCTTGGTCAGTTCATCGTCGGGATGACGAACTCGGCCCCGTCCTTGATGCCCGACGGCCAGCGCGACGTGATCGTCTTCGTCTTGGTGTAGAACCGGAACGCATCCGGCCCGTGCTGGTTGAGATCGCCGAAGCCGGACCGCTTCCAGCCGCCGAATGTGTAATAGGCGAGCGGAACGGGAATAGGAACATTGATGCCGACCATTCCGACATTGATCCGCGACGCGAAATCGCGCGCCGCGTCGCCATCGCGGGTGAAGATCGCTACGCCGTTTCCGTATTCGTGGCTCATCGCCAGGTCGAGCCCTTCCTCGTAAGTCTTGGCTCGCACCACCGACAGCACCGGCCCGAAGATCTCTTCGCGGTAGATCGACATGTCTTTGGTGACGTTGTCGAACAGGCAGCCGCCGATGAAGTAGCCGACCTCGTAGCCCTGCATGGAGAAGCCGCGGCCATCGACGACCAGCTTCGCGCCCTCGGCGACGCCCTTGTCGACATAGCCCTTCACGCGCGCCAGCGCTTCCTTCGTGACCAACGGGCCGAAATCGGCGTCGTTGCCGGCCGTATAGGGCGCGATCTTCAGGTTTTCCACGCGCGGCGTCAGCTTGGCCATCAGCCGGTTCGCCGTGTCCTCGCCGATCGGCACTGCTACCGACACAGCCATGCAGCGCTCGCCGGCAGCGCCATAGCCTGCGCCGATCAGCGCGTCGACCGCCTGGTCCAGATCGGCGTCGGGCATGATCAGCATATGGTTCTTCGCACCGCCGAAGCACTGCACGCGCTTTCCGTTGGCGCAGCCGCGCGTGTAGACATATTCGGCGATCGGCGTCGAACCGACGAAGCCCACCGCCATGATGTCGGGGTGGTCGAGAATGCCATCGACGGCAGTCTTGTCACCGTTCACGACGTTGAGGATGCCCGCCGGCAGGCCGGCCTCGATCATCAGTTCGGCCAGCATTATCGGAACGGACGGATCGCGCTCCGACGGCTTCAGAATGAAGGCGTTGCCGCAGGCGATCGCCGGGCAAAACTTCCACATCGGGATCATCGCCGGGAAATTGAATGGCGTAATGCCGGCTACGACGCCGAGCGGCTGGCGCGCCGAATGAATGTCGATGCCCGGGCCCGCGCCCTCGGTGAACTCTCCCTTCAGGAGATGCGGCGCGCCGATGCAGAACTCGGCGACCTCCAGCCCGCGAATGACGTCGCCCTTGGCGTCCGGCAGCGTCTTGCCGTGCTCGCGCGACAGCGCCTCGGCAAGCTTGTCCATGTCGCGATGCAACAGGTCGACGAATTTCATCATCACCCGGGCGCGCTTCTGCGGATTGGTCGCGCCCCAGGCCGGCTGTGCCGCCCTGGCGTTCTCGATCGCGGCGTCCAGTTCGTTTCCGTCGGCGAGCGCGACGGTCGCCTGCACTTCACCCGTCGCCGGGTTGAAGATGTTGGCCTCGCGGCCGCTTTTCCCCTCGACGCGCTTGCCGCCGATGAAGTGTCCGATCTTGTACAAGGCTTCCTCCCTGAATTCGTGATTTTTGTCCAGTTTATGCGATTGTTTGCGCAAATCCATAGACTTGATCGCCCATCTGATGTGCGCTTATGCTCATATCCCATGGCCTTCGACTGGGACGACCTGCGCTACTTCCTGTCTGTCGCCCGCACCGGGCGGCTGACGGCCGCCGCACGCCGCATGGGCACAGACCACGCGACGGTCAGCCGCCGCGTCACGGCGCTGGAACAGGAACTCGGCGCCGACCTCTTCACCCGTTCGCCGCGCGGCTATTCGCTGACCGATGCCGGCGAACGCCTGCTGATCCACGCCGAGACCATCGAGAGTTCGGCGGCGACGATCCAGAACGACATCGCCGGAGAGAAGTTCTCACTCTCGGGCGCGGTGCGGATCGGCGCGCCGGACGGTTTCGGCGCCTTCTTCCTCGCCCCGCGCATCGGCGATCTGATCCATCGCCATCCGCAGCTCGAATTGCAGATCGTCGCAATGCCGCGCGTTTTCAGTCTGTCGCGCCGCGAGGCCGACATCGCCATCAGCCTGGAACGCCCGGACAAGGGCCGCCTGTTTTCGCGCAAGCTCACAGACTATTCGCTGCATGTCTATGCCGCCCGCTCCTATCTTGCCCGGCGCGGTCCGATCCTCAACCGGCAGGATCTCACCGAGCATCCGCTGATCGGCTACATCCCGGAACTGATTTTCACGCCTGAACTCGACTACCTCAACGACATCGGCGACAGCCTCACGCCCCGGCTGTCGAGCACCAATCTGTTCGCCCAGATGCGCGCCACCCAGGCCGGCGCGGGCCTTTGCATCCTGCCCGATTTCATGACCGGCGATGCCTCCGATCTTGTCCGCGTGCTGCCCGGCGAGATCGAGTTGGTGCGCACTTTCTGGATCATGGCGCATCTGGATTCGCGCGAATCCGCCCGCATCCAGACGGTCATCAATTTCGTCGCCGAGCAGGTCGCCGCCGAACGCAACACATTCATCGACCGGCACGGTCGGGACTGAACGGCAATCGCAAGCGTAAACGAACATCTAACCGGAACCATTGGATTCTCCCGAGCGTATTTACCACCTGGCCATATGGCTGCCCTAGCGTGACGGCTCGCCGATCTGGCCGACCACGAGGGGAGTTCCATGACCAAGAAATATCGTCCAGCCACCATCGCACTCCTGTCCTGCTCCGCGCTGTTTCTGAGCGCGCTGGCTGATTTCTCCGGCCCCTCGCATAACGGGTTCTCGCTTGTCTCGAACGCCTACGCCAAGAGCGAACACGCGGGCGGCAACGGCAATGGCGGGGGTAATGGCAATGGCGGGGGTAATGGCGCGAGTAACGGCGGCGGGAAATCCGGCGGAAACGGAAATTCCGCATCGGCGTCGGGCAAGAGCAAGAGCGCTTCCGCGCAATCCGGTTCCGGCAGCGCCAACAAGGGCGGCTTTCTTCACACCTTGTTTGGCAAGAAGCCGACGTCATCTTCCAGCGCTTCGTCTTCGACGAAAGCGCGTTCGACGTCTATCGCTTCGGCCGAGCCGAAACGCGGCAATTCCGTCGCGGCCCAGATTCGCAAGCTGGAAGCTGTGCCTCTGCCCGGCGCCAATCCCGTAGTCAGGGAAAAGAACTTCAACGCCAAACTCGCGGGCCTGAATTCGCTGAACCGCAACTTCCACGCCTATCTGAATTCGTCCGATCCCCGCATGGCGGCAATCCGCAACTACATCGACGCTTCGATCGCACATGAGGATGCGGGCGCCGCACTCGCCACGGCGCAGGAAACGCTGGCAGCCGCGCAGGGCGCTTTCGCAACCGAACTCTCGACGCAACTCGAAGGCATCGATCCCTATGAAGGCTTCGACTACTCGACGGCGGGCACGAATGACCTGAACGCCCGTCTTGGCGATCTGGATGCGGCGCGTCAGTCGCTTCTGGACGCCGATCCGGAAGCCGATGTCAGCGATATCGAGGCCGAAATCGAGGCGATCAACGCGGCGCTCGGAAGCCAGGCGGCAACCGATTTGCAGGCGGCGGCCGACGCCGAGGGCGAGGCGCAGGATGCCATCGACGCCTTGGCCGACGACGCCTCCGACGATGCGCTCACCGAGGCGCTCCTCGCGGCAGCCAACAGCAACCGTGTCGCGGAATACGGCGATGCCTATGTCGATCAGGAAATGCTCGACTGGGCAAGGAACCTGCTCGGCGTCGGCGACGCCTACGGCAAGATCGACGAAATCCGCGAAAGCATGGACGAGCAGGCCGCCGCTGAGGAGACCCAACCGGCTCCTGAAGACGATCCCGCCATCGTCCAGTTGGACTGATCCTTTTACGAGATCGCCGGATCGGACAGTCCGGCGATCTCATGTTCCCTTCCCTCGACGATCTCGAGCGCCCGGATCGCGAAGCGCTCGGCCAGCGGGCCAAGCTGCGCTGCGTTCTCGGCCGCCGCGCTTCCCGCCCGCGCCCGTTCGGCGATGCCGACGAAGATAGCCGCGAAGCGAAACAGCGCGAAGACCTTGTGAAACGGCAACAGGGGTGCGATGCCCGGTGCACCCGCCCTGTAACGCGCGACGAATTCCTCCTCTTCCGGTATGCCGAGCGCCTCGCGGTCGAGACCGAGAATGCCGCCATATTCGTCCGGCGTGGAATGCCACGGCATCACGCAGAAACCGAGATCGGCCAGCGGATGGCCGAGCGTCGACAGCTCCCAGTCGAGGATCGCCACCACGCGCGGCTCGGTCGGATGGAACAGCATGTTGCCCATCCGGAAATCGCCATGCGCCAGCCGCACCATGCCGTCGTCCTCGGGCAGGCTCGCGGGCAACCATTCACAAAGGGCGCCCAGCGCCGGAATCGGCGGACTCGAAGACTCCCGCCACTGCCGCGTCCACCGGCCGATCTGCCGCTGGAAATAGTTACCCGGCCGGCCATAGTCGCCGAGGCCCACTTCCTCGGGCTTCACCGAGTGCATAACGGCAAGCGCGTCGGCCAGCCCCATCCAGATGTTTCGACGTTCCTCCGGTTCCAGCCCCGGCAGGGCGCAGTCGGAGAAGACGCGACCCTCGACCCGCTCCATCAGGTAGAAGGGTGTGCCGAGCAGGCCCGGGTCTTCGTGATGGAGGATCGGCCGCGCCACCGGCACGCCGGCGGGATGCAGGGCGGTCAGCACGCGGTATTCGCGGTCGATGGCATGCGCGCCGGGCAGGATCGGCCCGGCCGGTTTCTTGCGCAGCACCGTTCGCTGTAACCCACGCGTGACGAAATAGGTCGGATTGGACTGACCGCCCGAAATCCGTTCCAGCTCGAACCTCTCGCTCGCGCCGAACGTCTCGTCGAGAAATGCCCTCAGTCGCGCGACGTCGAAATCGGCCACCGGTCCCGCCATCTCAGGCCCCCTCGACATCCCAGTTCCAGAAGCCTCGGCCTTCCTTGTCGAGGTTGCGTTCCAGCACCATCTTGTGCACCTCGTCCGCGCCGTCGACGAGGCGCGCCTGGCGGGCATAGCGATAGATCCATTCGAGCGGCGTGTCGGCCGAATAACCGCGGGCGCCGTTGATCTGGATGGCCGTGTCGGCCGCCCTGTGCAA
>JBAQHA010000770.1:0-3587 GCA_049288075.1 Oricola sp. | reverse complement strand
ACCCTGACCATGGTCGGCGCGGCCCTGCTGTGGGTCGGCTGGTTCGGCTTCAACGCCGGCTCCAACCTGGAAGCCAACGGCGGCGCGGGCCTCGCGATGATCAACACCTTCGTCGCGACCGCCGCTGCGGTTCTGGCATGGTGCGCGATCGAAGGCATGCTGCGCGGCAAGGCCTCGATGCTCGGCGCGGTCTCCGGCATGATCGCCGGTCTGGTCGCCATCACGCCGGCCTGCGGCACCTCGGGCCCGATCGGCGCGATCATCC
Organism: Oricola sp.; assembly: GCA_049288075.1. Taxonomy (GTDB): domain Bacteria; phylum Pseudomonadota; class Alphaproteobacteria; order Rhizobiales; family Rhizobiaceae; genus Oricola. Next base: position 3,322 of record JBAQHA010000770.1, on the reverse strand, counting down.
TGGGCGCCGTTGCCTCGCTGGTCTGTTACTACTTCGTCGCCGTCGTGAAGCCGAAGCTCGGCTATGACGACAGCCTCGACGTGTTCGGCATCCATGGCATTGGCGGCATCGTCGGCGCACTGGGAACCGGCATCACCACGGCCCCGATGTTCGGTGGCACGGGTGCGGAGGATTTCTCGATCGCGAGCCAGTTCGTGATCCAGGCCGAGGCCGTCGCCGTCACGATCGTGTGGTGCGGTGTCGTCTCGCTCATCCTCTACAAGCTGGTCGACCTCGTCATGGGCCTGCGCCCGAATGTCGACGACGAACGTCAGGGCCTCGACCTGACCCAGCACGGCGAGTCCGCCTATCACGCCTGATCGGACTTCGTTCCGGCGCATTCTCGAACCCGGGCTTCGGCCCGGGTTTTTCTTTGTCGCAAAGCTTAATTTTCAGGCATCGTGCGATATGTGCCCAATGATTCATCATCATTGCGCCCGCAGCACCTCCAGCGGAAACGCGCTGCCTGTGTATTCCAAATAAAATCAAAAGATTAACGGGCTTCCGACCGGTTTGGCACGGCGCTTGAATGTGATCGCATGCAGCATCGGTCGCCGTGCCGTGCTCGCCATCGCCGGCCCTGCCGGCGCCACGTGATGAACACAGGGAGCCAATGCGCATGAAAATAGTCATGGCCATCATCAAGCCTTTCAAACTGGACGAGGTACGTGAAGCCCTCACCGGGCTTGGCGTCCAGGGCCTGACCGTCACCGAGGTGAAGGGGTATGGGCGTCAGAAGGGGCATACGGAAATCTATCGCGGAGCCGAATACGCGATCAGCTTCCTGCCGAAGCTGAAGATCGAACTCGCTGTCGACGACGACATGGTCGCGAAGGTGCTCGACGCCATTTCAGGCGCGGCCAAGACCGGTCAGATCGGCGATGGCAAGATTTTCACCTACGCGATCGATCACGCCGTGCGCATCCGCACGGGCGAAACCGATTCCGAAGCGCTCTGACGCGTCAGACGGATACTCAGGAGTTCACTGCACAATGACCATGATCAAACCTTCCAAACTCGGCCTTGCCGGCCTGACCGCGGCCGTTTTCTGCGCGTTCCCGGCATTGGCCCAGGACGCCGAGGCGCCGGCTTTCGCCCCGGCCGCCGACACCGCCTACATCTTCAACACGCTGCTGTTTCTCGTTGGCGGCTTCCTCGTCATGTGGATGGCCGCGGGCTTCGCCATGCTGGAAGCGGGCCTCGTGCGTTCCAAGAACGTCTCGATGCAGTGCCTCAAGAACATCGCGCTCTATTCGGTCGCCGGCCTGCTCTTTTGGCTCGTCGGCTACAATCTCATGTACACCGGCGTCGATGGCGGCTTCTTTGGCTCCTTCGGCCCTTACGCCTTCGATCCGGTCGGCGGCGATGCGCTTGACACGGGCTATTCGACTGCTTCCGACTGGTTCTACCAGATGGTGTTCTGCGCCACGGCCGCTTCGGTCGTCTCCGGCACGCTTGCCGAACGCATCCGGCTGTGGCCGTTCATGCTCTTCACGGTCTTCCTGACCGGCCTGTTCTACCCGATCACCGGTTCGTGGCAGTGGGGCGGCGGTTGGCTGTCCGTCATGGGCTTCTCCGATTTCGCCGGTTCGACCCTCGTCCACTCGGTCGGTGGCTGGGCCGCGCTCTCCGGTGCCCTGATCCTCGGAGCGCGCAAGGGCAAATACGGCCCCAATGGCGCGATTACCCCGATGCCGGGCTCGTCCATGCCGCTCGCCACGCTCGGGACCTTCATTCTCTGGCTCGGCTGGTTCGGCTTTAACGGCGCCTCGCAGCTCGCCATGGGCACGATCAGCGACGTCACCGACGTGTCGCGCATCTTCGCCAACACCAACCTGGCGGCCGCCGCCGGCGTGGTCGTCGCGATGATCCTCACCCAGCTGCTCTACAAGAAGGTCGATGTCACCATGGCGCTGAACGGCGCGCTGGCCGGCCTCGTCGCCATCACCGCCGAGCCGCTCAACCCGAGCGTGCCCGTCGCCATTTTCGTCGGCGGCGTCGGCGCGGCGATCGTGGTCTTCGCAGTTCCGCTGCTCGACAAGCTGAAGATCGACGACGTCGTCGGCGCGATCCCGGTTCACCTTCTGGCCGGCATCTGGGGCACCTTCATCGTGCCGCTGTCCAACGCCGACACCAGCTACGGCGTTCAGCTCATCGGCATCGCCTCGGTTGGCGCCTTCACCCTCATCGCCTCCGGCGTCCTGTGGTTCGTCCTGAAAGTGACCATCGGAATTCGCGTCACCGAGGAAGAAGAGGAATTGGGCCTCGACAAGGTTGAAATCGGCGTCGAAGCCTATCCCGAATTCTCTCGCGGCTGATGCCGCGAGTGAAGGCCCGGGGGCGGGCGGTATCCTCCTCCCATCGCCCGCCCCCATTTGATCCCGTCGTGATGTCTGACATCACACCAACTTGGGCCCGGTCCTGTACCGGGCCTCTTTTTTGCGCGCGCCGATCCGCCGCCCGCTTCTCGACCGGTCCATGGTTAATGCCTGTTTAACCAAGCTTCTCTAGGCTTCGGCCGGGAAATTGCGTCCACCGATCGGGTGGTCAGACGACAGGAATTCGCAATGCGGGCCAATCACGCCGTTTCAGTTTCAGGGGACCGCTCGATGGGACGCGACCATCGCGGGGAACGCACCTTGTCCGCCGGCATGGCGGCACTCGCGCGCCGCCAGCTCGAAATCGCCGCTGGCGTTGGCTTGTGGGCGCTTGCCGCCTTCGCGCTGTTTTCGCTCGCCACATGGAACGCCTCCGATCCGAGCTGGAGTTTCGCCGCCGATACGCCGGTCGCCAACGCCATGGGTTATCCCGGCGCCGTCGTGTCCGATCTCCTGATGCAGTTTTTCGGCGTCGCGGCGTTGCCGGCGCTTCTGCCGCTCGTTTTCTGGGGTTATGCCCGCATGCGCGCCCTCTACTGGTCGCACGCCATGCGTCGCCTCATCCTGTGGCCGGTCGCCGCCGTGCTGACCGCGGCCGCCATCGGCTGTTTCTCCGTCACCGAGCACTGGCCGCTGCCGACGGGCCTCGGCGGCGTCTTCGGCGACATGCTGCTGCGCGTTCCCGGCATGCTGAGCGGCGGTTATCCCTCCGGCTGGGTACGCGTCTTCGCCTTTGTTCTTTTCGCCCCGGCCGCGGCTTACGCGCTCGCCGTGTCCTGCGGCTTCCTGTGGCAAACGGCCACCGCGGCGGTGGACGAGGACGCCGACGAGGAGACCGGGCTTGCCGGCCGCTTCGTTTTCGTCGGCGCGGCGATGCACGCTCTCTACACCGCTCGCGCCATGGT
>JBAQHA010000769.1:0-2916 GCA_049288075.1 Oricola sp. | reverse complement strand
AGGCTGACCGACACCGATCCGCCAGTCTCGTCGGCGACGAGCTTCATGAAAGGCAGCGCCATCTCCCGGGTATAGATGAAGGTTTCGGGAAATGCGGCGACCATCTTGAGGTCCCGGGCTGCGCCGGCGGCCATGCCCGGTCGGACCATTGCGGGTGCGGCCAGCGTTGCTGCCGCGGCGGTAAGCAAGAACTGTCTTCTGTTCATGTCAGCGTTCCTCCTGCGCTTTTGGCTCCAGGCATGACGGAGCCTTCGCCGACCGCCCGTGGCAGGCCGATACGGCGTGATGTTGCAATACGGACAAGAGACCGGGCGCATCTGTGCCCTGCACCGGTTCGGGTGCGTCCCGATTGTTCCTCCCGGGACCTTGATCACCAATCCGTCTTCATATAGTACCATATGGAACCATTTGTAAAGTTCCATATGGAACCGAATAATGCGGGACCGGACAATGAACATCGACGCTCACACGACCACCGCAACGATGAGGCGGATGATCGACAGCTTCGGCGAGGCGTCGCCGAAGATGCTGACCGACACGCCCCTCATGCATGCTTGGCGCATCAGCTTCCTTGCGAACTTCTTCACCGGACCGATTTACCGCGACCTCGACATCCAAGCCGGCCTCAACCGTCCGCAGTTCGTTATCCTGTTCTGCCTGTCCCAGAAGCCGGGACTTGCCGCGAAGGACATCTGTCTGCTGACCGGGCTTCCGAAGAACTCGATTAGCCGCGCCGTGTCGGAGTTGATGGATCGAAACATGATCGAACGCGAAACGCGCGACGAGGACAAAAGGAGCAAGACGCTCGTTCTCACTTCGGTCGGATCGGCCATTCTGGAGAGCGTCGTACCCCTGTTCCTAGATCGGCAGAAGGCAATGCGTGCGGCACTGTCGGAAGATGAACTTCGCCAGTTCGACGGGCTTTTAGCGAAGATGATTTTCGCCATGCCCGCCTGGGTCAAACCCGACTGATAGTACATCGATATGCGTCAACGGAGGGCGTCGTAAAATGGTAAGTCCGATAATCCTGCCGCGCAACGACGCGGGCATTGACGCTGCCATCGGGACGCTGACGGAACGCTTCGGTGATCGCCTGCAGACAGGGCGGACGACCCGCGAACAGCACGGACACACCACGACGTGGCTGGAGAACCAGCCGCCGGACGCGGTCATCGCACCACGCACGGCAGAAGAAGTCTCGGAGATCGTCCGGGTTTGTGCGGCCCATCGCGCGCCAGTCATCGCATTCGGAGCCGGAACCTCTCTCGAAGGCCACGTCAACGCACCTGCCGGCGGCATCTGCGTCGATTTCGGGTTGATGGACCGGATAATCACGGTCAACGCGGAGGATCTCGATTGTGTCGTCGAACCCGGCGTTACGCGATCGCGGCTCAATGCCCATTTGCGCGACATGGGCCTGTTCTTCCCCATCGACCCGGGAGCCGATGCCAGCCTGGGCGGCATGGCCTCGACCCGCGCGTCAGGAACCAACGCCGTGCGGTACGGCACGATGAAGGACAATGTGCTTTCGGTCAAAGCCGTCATGGCTGACGGCCGCATCATCCGAACGGCGGCGCGCGCCCGGAAGAGTTCGGCCGGTTATGATATGACCCGGCTGCTGGTCGGCGCCGAGGGCACGCTGGGTATCATCACCGAGCTGACCCTCCGCCTCCACGGAATACCGCAGGCGATTTCGGCAGTGAGCTGCAGTTTCCCTGATATAAGGGCCGCCTGCGAGACGGTCATCGCGACCATCCAGTACGGAATCCCGGTCGCTCGCATCGAGCTTCTCGATGCCCGGACCGTGGAAGCGGTCAACGCCTATTCAAGACTGTCGCTGCCGATCACTCCCCTGCTTCTCCTCGAATTTCATGGCAGCGACACCGGCGTCGCCGAGCAGGCGGCGACATTCGGTGAGATTGCCGCAGAGCACGGCGGCAATGGCTTTGACTGGACCGCGAATGCGGAGGAGCGATCGCGGTTGTGGCAGGCGCGCCATGACGCCTACTGGGCTGCGCTGCAGCTTCGTCCCGGCGCGAAAGGCATTTCGACCGATATATGCGTACCGGTTTCGCGGCTGGCCGAGTGCGTTGTCGCGGCACAGGAGAAAGCGCTGGAACTCGGGTTCGTAGCGGCGATCGTCGGCCATGTCGGCGACGGCAATTTCCACGTCCTGATCCTGGTGGACACGGGCAACAGCGAAGAGGTCGCTAGAGCCGAAGACTATGTTGGCTGGCTCAACGACGTCGCGATTTCACTCGACGGGACCTGTACCGGCGAGCACGGAATCGGTCAGGGCAAGATGCGCTATCTGGTCCGGGAGCTCGGTCCGGCGACAACATACATGGCGGCAGTCAAGTGGGCCCTCGATCCGCTGAACATAATGAATCCCGGAAAGATAATCTTCTTACCCGGCGAGGAGGATTGAGCTTAATCGACCACGGAAAATATTACTTCTTGCCGATCTGCGATATTATCGATTTAACATCATGCATATTACAAGAGTCTTGCTCGAATACCCCCACACCTGCAAAAAGGAGTGAAATGGAGGTAAATTCAACCTTTTCAATCCGCACAAGACCTATCCAGTGGAAATCCGAGACAGGACAATACTCCTCACGCACCGCGAGGACGCGCGACATCGTTCACGCCATCCTCGTCTGGTGAAAAACCATAGCTCATCCGACGCATCTGCGCGATGACCCTCTCCATCTCCTCGTCCAGCAGAACGGGCGGATCGCCCAAGGTCAGCGCTTGTACATAGATGCGCGATAGGGTTTCCACCTCAGTCGCCAGCCACAAGGCTTCTTGGAGAGTTCTTCCCAGGGCGATCTGTCCGTGCTGGCCGAGTAGGCAGGCTTTTCGGTCCTTCAATGCGACCAGCGCATGGTCGGAGAGCGCCTGTGTCCCGAATGT
>JBAQHA010000768.1:0-2545 GCA_049288075.1 Oricola sp. | reverse complement strand
GAGATGGTGGACAACGAAATCCGTCGTCAAGACCTGGGCCTCGACAGACCGGTTGTCGGCATCCTTGGGAACAACGATTTCGCCGCGCCGCTTACCGTTGATCTGCACTGGCAGGGTCACCGAATTTTCCTCGACAAGCGCGGGGTCGAATTTCGGCCAGGCCGTTTCGGCGACCATGGTCCTGTATCCGAGCGCATGCCAGCATTCCTCGGCGAGATGTGGCATCACCGGCGCGATGACATGAACGAGGATAGACAGCGTCTCATGGGCGGCCGCCTTTTCGACGGCCGAGCCCGTGGAGGCCTTTTCGATTGTCGGCGCGATCTCGTTGACCAGTTCGTGAACGCGTGCGATGGCGCGGTTGAAGCCGAGTTTTTCGAAATCCTCGCCGACCGCCTTCAGTGTCTTGTGGGCTGCCTTGCGCATCGCGAGCGCTTCTCCATCGGCTGCGGACGCATCGCCGGCTGCGATGTTGTCAGCAGTTCCGGACACGATACGCCAGATGCGCTGGACGAAACGGTGTGCGCCCTCGGCTCCGCGGTCGCTCCACTCGACATCGCGGTCGGGCGGAGAATCCGACAGCATGAACCAGCGCGCCGTATCGGCGCCGTAGCTCTGGGTGATTTCTTCCGGCCCGATCGTGTTCTTCTTCGATTTCGACATTTTCTCGAGCGGCCCGATCTCAGCCTCCTCGCCGGTGGCGGCCACTACGGCGCGGCGTCTGCCGCCGGCTTCATCGAGCCGGATCTCGGAGGGAGCATGCCACTGAGCGGACATCCCGGAGCCGGTGCGATAGGTCTCGTGGACCACCATGCCCTGGGTGAACAGGCCCCTGAACGGCTCGGCGAGATCAAGATGGCCGGTTTCACGCATGGCGCGGGTGAAGAAGCGCGAATAGAGCAGGTGCAGGATCGCGTGCTCGATGCCGCCGATATACTGGTCGACAGGCAGCCATTCGTTGGCGGCCTTGGGATCCGTCGGGTTATTGGCTCTCGGCGCGGTGAAACGGGCGAAATACCATGAGGAATCGACGAAAGTGTCCATCGTGTCGGTCTCGCGCCGCGCCGGCTTGCCGCATTGCGGGCAGGCGACATTGCGCCAAGTCGGGTGGCGGTCGAGCGGATTGCCCGGTTTGTCGAACTCGATATCGTCCGGCAGCTTGACCGGCAGGTCCTGCTTGGGAACGGGTACGACGCCGCAATCGTCGCAATGGATCACGGGAATCGGGCAGCCCCAGTAGCGCTGGCGCGAAATGCCCCAGTCGCGGAGGCGGAAACGGACCTTACGCTCGGCTTGCGGCCGGTTCCCCATCGACACCGATTCGAGACGGCTCGCGACCTCGTTGAAGGCCGCGTCAGGAACCATGCCGTCAAGGAAGCGTGAATTGATCATCACGCCGTCGCCGTCATAGGCTTCCTCGGTGATCTGGAAGGTCGCCGCGTCGCTGTCCTCCGGCATGACCACTGGAATAACCGGCAGACCGTATTTGTTGGCGAAATCGAGGTCGCGCTGATCGCCCGACGGACAGCCGAAAATGGCGCCCGTGCCGTAATCCATGAGTACGAAATTGGCGACATAGACGGGCAGGGTCCAGGACGGGTCGAAGGGGTGGACGACGCGAATGCCGGTGTCGAAACCCCTCTTCTCGGCCGTTTCCAGCGCTGCGAGCGACGTCCCCGCGCGGCGGCATTCGTCGCAGAATTCGGCGAGCGCAGGGTTTGTCTCGGCGGCTTTCTTTGCCAGCGGATGGTCGGCGGCGATCGCCATGAAGGACGCGCCGAAGATCGTATCCGGGCGCGTTGTGTAGACTTCGAGCTCGGTCTCGCCGTCCGGCGCGGTGTCCGGCGCCAGGGTCCATCGGATCTGCAGGCCTTCCGACCGGCCGATCCAGTTCTTTTGCATGACGCGGACTTTTTCCGGCCATTCGTTCAGGTTTTCGAGCGAATCGAGCAGGTCCTGGGAATAGTCGGTGATCTTGAAGAACCACTGGACGAGCTCGCGCTGCTCGACGAGCGCGCCGGAGCGCCAACCGCGGCCGTCGATCACCTGCTCGTTGGCGAGCACGGTCATGTCGACCGGATCCCAGTTGACCTTCGACTGCTTGCGATAGACCAGGCCCTTTTCGAGGAAATCCAGGAACAGGGCCTGTTGTTGGCTGTAATATTCGACGTCGCAGGTCGCAAATTCGCGCGACCAGTCGATCGACAGACCCATCAGCTTCAGCTGTTCGCGCATCGTGTCGATGTTGGCGTAGGTCCACTGGCCCGGATGGACCTTGTTCTGCATCGCGGCGTTTTCGGCCGGCATCCCGAAGGCGTCCCAACCCATCGGATGCAGCACGCTGTAGCCGAGCGCGCGGCGATGGCGTGCGACCACGTCGCCCATGGTGTAATTGCGGGTATGACCGATATGAATGCGTCCGGACGGATAGGGGAACATCTCGAGCACGTAGTATTTCGGGCGTGGATCGTCGTTGTCCGTCTCGAAAAGTTTTGCATCCGCCCAGGCTTTCTGCCACTTCGGTTCGGCTTCGCGCGGATTGTAT
>JBAQHA010000767.1:0-2803 GCA_049288075.1 Oricola sp. | reverse complement strand
CTTCTCGCCGATCCAGCGATCCCAGCCGAGGCGGGCGGCCGCCTCGACGGCGATGCGCGGCGCCGAGCCGAGCACGGCGTTGCGATAGGCGTCGTCCTGCGCCTCGAACAATTCCCAACTCGGCATCGAGATGACGGCGGCGCGGATGTTCTTTTCCGTCAGCAGGCGATCCGCCGCGGCCTTTGCGATCTCGACTTCCGAGCCGGTAGCAAGCAGCGTCACGTCGCGGCCGCCCTTGGTGTCCTGCAGCACATAGGCGCCCCGCGCCGAACGATTGTCCTTCGAGTTGGCCTCGCGCAACATCGGCAGGTTCTGGCGCGAAAGCACCAGAACAGTCGGCCGGCCGGTCGTCGAAAGCGCCAGTTCCCAGGCTTCCGCCGTCTCGATGATGTCGGCCGGCCGGAACACGTTGATGTTCGGCGTCGCCCGCAGCATCGCAAGATGCTCGACCGGCTGGTGGGTCGGTCCGTCCTCGCCGAGGCCGATGGAGTCGTGCGTCATCACGTAGATCACGCGCTGGCCCATCAGCGCCGACAGCCGCATCGCACCACGCGCATAGTCGGTGAAGACCAGGAACGTCCCGCCATAGGGAATGAAGCCGCCATGCAGCGCGATGCCGTTCATCGCCGCGGCCATACCGTGCTCGCGGATGCCGTAATGGATATAGCGGCCCTTGTAGTTTCCCGCGCCGATGGAGCCGAGGTCTTTGGTGATGGTCAGGTTCGAGTGCGTCAGGTCCGCCGAGCCGCCAACCGTCAGCGTCGTCGCCGCATTGATGACGCCAAGCGCCATTTCCGACGCCTTCCGGGTGGCGACCTTGGTCGCCTTCTCGAGATGTTCTTTTCGGAAGGCTGCGAGCTCGCGCTTCACACGGACGGGCAATTCGCCGGAGATCGCCGCTTCGAAGGACTTGCGCCGCGCGCTGGACGCCAGCCGGCCCTCCCATGCCTCGCGGGCCTGCTTGCCGCGCGCGGAGATCGTGCGCCATGCGGCGATGATATTGTCCGGCACGACGAAGGGCTCGTGGTTCCAGCCGATATTGGCGCGGGTGGCCGCGATTTCGTCGGCGCCGAGCGGCGCGCCATGCGTCTTTTCCGACCCCTGCAGGTTCGGCGCGCCCTTGCCGATCAGCGTGCGGCAGGCGATCAACGACGGCTTGCGGGATTTGCGAGCTTTTTCAATTGCTTCAGCGACTGCGTTCATGTCGTGACCGTCGACGCTCTGAACTTCCCAGCCCGCAGCTTTGAAGCGGGCGGGCTGGTTCATCGACGTGGACAGGGAGGTCGGCCCGTCGATGGAGATATGGTTGTCGTCCCACAACACGATCAGCTTGTTGAGCTTCAGATGCCCGGCAAGATCGATCGCCTCGTGGCTGATTCCCTCCTGCAGGCAACCGTCGCCGGCGATCACATAGGTGAAGTGGTCGACCAACTTCGCGCCGAAACGCGACGCCATCATCCGCTCGGCGATCGCCATGCCGACCGCGGTCGCGATCCCCTGGCCCAGCGGACCGGTCGTCGTCTCGACACCCAACGTATGGCCGTACTCGGGATGGCCGGCCGTATGGCTGCCAAGCTGGCGGAACTGCTTGATCTGCTCGATCGGCATATCCTCGTAGCCGAGCAGGTAATGGATCGCGTATTGCAGCATCGAGCCGTGTCCGGCCGACAGCACGAAGCGGTCGCGGTCCGGCCAGTCGGGCTTCGACGGGTCGATCGTGATGAAGCGGTTGAACAGAACGGTCGCCACGTCCGCCATGCCCATTGGCATGCCCGGGTGACCCGAATTTGCCTTCTGCACCGCGTCCATCGCGAGCGCGCGAATGGCGTTTCCCATGTCGCGCTCGACGTCCGACTGCAGCTTTCCCGATGCCTGGATGTTCATTGTTTCCTCCTCAGGACGCGCGGCGCTTCAGATCCATCAGTTTGTGGATCAACGGCGTGAAAATGAGCTGCATTGCCAGATCGAGCTTCTCGCCCGCGCAGACGATCGAATTCGCGCGCGACATGAAGCTGCCGTCGAGCATCGACAGCAGGTAGGGGAAATCGATGCCGCGCGGATTGGCGAAGCGGATCACAAGCATCGATTCCGACGGCGTCGGTATCCATCGCGCGACGAACGGGTTTGACGTGTCGACCGTCGGGATGCGCTGGAAGTTGATGTTGGTTTCCGAGAACTGCGGGCAGATGTAGCGCGCATAGTCCGGCATCCGGCGCAGGATCGTCTCTGTCACGGCCTCGGTGGAATAGCCGCGCATCGACTTGTCGCGGTGGATCTTCTGGATCCATTCCAGGTTGATGACGGGAACGACGCCGATCTTCAGGTCGACATGTTTCGGCAGGTCGACATTGCCGGTCTTGATGCAGCCGTGCAGCCCTTCATAGAACAGCAGGTCGCTTGGCGGCAGATCCGACCACTCGGTGAAGGTGCCGGGCGCCGAGCCGAATATCTCGGCTTCCTTGTCGTCGTGAACATAATGGCGGGTCTTGCCCTTGCCCTTGCGGCCATATTCCTCGAACACCGATTCCAGGATTTCGAGTTCGTTGGCCTCCGGGCTGAAATGCGAGAAGTGTTCGTTGCCCTTCTTTTCTTCCTCGGCGACCTTCGCCTTCATGCCGGCGCGGTCATAGCGGTGGAATGCGTCACCCTCGATGAACGCGGCCGTGACGCCTTCGCGGTTGAATATCTTCCCGAAAGTATCCTTGACCGTCGTGGTGCCGGCGCCCGAGGAACCGGTAATCGCGATAATGGGATGCTTGTGCGACATGATTTCGTTCTTTCTTGTTCTCGACCAGGCGCGCTG
>JBAQHA010000766.1:0-5483 GCA_049288075.1 Oricola sp. | reverse complement strand
TCGCAGGACTGGCCGGAATTGGCGAAGCACAGATCGGCGCCGGCGGCGACGGCCGCCTCGAAGTCGCTTTCCGGCAGGATGATGTTCGGCGACTTGCCGCCGAGTTCCTGCGCCACACGCTTGACGGTCGGCGCGGCCGACTGCGCCACCATCACGCCCGCCCGTGTCGACCCGGTGAACGAAACCATGTCGACTTCCGGGTGCGAGGCAAGCACCTGACCGACGTCCGGGCCGGTGCCGCTGACGAGGTTGAACACGCCTTTCGGCAGGCCGGCTTCCTCGACGATCTCGGCGAAGATCACGCCCGACAGCGGCGCGATCTCCGACGGCTTCAGCACCATTGTGCAACCGGCGACGATAGCCGGCGCGACCTTGCAGGCGATCTGGTTCATCGGCCAGTTCCACGGTGTGATCAGGCCGCATACGCCGATCCCCTCATGCACGATGCGCGTGTCGCCACGGCTGGTTTCCCACGCGAACTTCTCCGCCGCCTCGATTGTCGCGCCGATATGGGCGATCCCCGCCCAGGCCTGCGCTTCCCGGGCGAAACCGATCGGCGCGCCCATTTCCATGCTGATCGCCTCGGCGATCTCCTCCATGCGGGCTTCGTAAAGATCGTGGATGCGCTTCAGCGCCGCGATCCGCTCTTTCGCGGGCGTCGCGCACCAGCCGTCGAAGGCGCGGCGCGCGGCCATGATCGCCTTCTCGGTGTCTGCGGCCGTGCCGAGCGCCACCGTCGCGAAAGCCTCTTCCGTCGACGGATCGAGCACCGCCATGCTGCCCGCGCCCGGGCCGGGCGAAACCCATGCGCCGTCGATATGGAACTTCCGCAGATTGTCGGTAATGCGCATACCTGCTCCCTGGCCCCGAAGCGCCGCCGTTCAACCGGCGGCCTTGATCCGGCCTTCGCTGTTGAAATGTTTCGGAAAGAACGCGGCCGCACAGGTCATCGCTGTGCGCAGCGCTTCGTCGCGGCCGTAGGGCGCGCTCATCGTCATCATGTCGAGCCACACGCCCTCGACGGTCACCCGCAGGACACGCGCGGCGATTTCCGGCTCGATAGCGTATCCGCCCTCCTCCGCCAGACGGCGGCAGGTGTCCTCCATCATGCGGTTGTATTCCTCGTCGTTGGACCCGCACTCTTCCTGGTACATCGGCCGGCTCTGCGCCTCGCCCCAAAAGGCGCACCATGCCGAAAGCCGCGCCGGCGTGAAGATCGACGTATCGAAATCCGCCCTGATCAGGGCGTCGATCTGGCTCGCCGGATCGGGTGGGCAATTCTCCAATGCCCGCGTCCAGTTCTGGCGATACTCCTCGGCGAGATAGATCAGCGTCTCGGTGAGGAGCTTTTCCTTGGTCTGGAAATGGAAGTTCACCAGCCCATGCGAAAGCCCCGCGTGCTGCGCCACTTCGGTCAGCGTCGTGCGCGCGTAGCCGCGCCCCGCGAGCACTTCGATGGTCGCTTCCATCAACTGCTTGCGCCGCTCCTCCCGGCTCAGTTTCCGAGGCGGCTTCACGCCTTCGACTGTCACCTGGCCCATTTTCCCATGCGCCTCGCCACTTGTTCGTTGGTCGGAATCAGACTGGTCAAACGACATAGGCACGCGCCGCTGAAAAACAAAAGATCGATGATGTCCCATACGTAAACCGGATTCTGATTGACAGTCCAGTCAAAATAAATCCAGAATGGTCCCACGCCAATCACGCCTTGGATGCGGAGCGATTCCGCTGGGCGTGGCCTACGCGGAAAGAGGACTTTCATGACTATCGCCAAGACCCGCAAACTCGACAAATCCAACGCGCAGTTCAAGAAAGCCGTGCAACGGTTACCGCTCGGGGTTTCGTCGACATTCCGCTACTGGGGCGATGATCGCACGATCTATGTCGACCACGGCAAGGGCGGCCGCATCTGGGACATCGACGGCAATTGCTACGTCGATTACCGCCTCGGCTACGGCCCGGCGATCCTCGGCTACGCCGACGACCGCGTCGATGAAGCCGCGCGGCGCGGCATGGAAGTCGGCGGCGTCTTCGCCCTGTCGACCGAACGCGAACTCACCGTCGCCGACCGCATCGCCAAGATGGTTCCCGGCGTCGATCTGGTCCGTTTCTCCAATTCCGGCACCGAGGCAGTCATGGCCGCGCTGCGCCTCGCCCGCGCCTACACTGGTCGTGATAGCTACCTTCTCGTGGAGGGCGGCTACCATGGGCTGTTCGACGCGGCCATGTGGATGGCCAACCTGGAAGAATGGCAGCCTTCCTCGAAGAAGGATCCGGAAGTCGTCCCCTACTCGATGGGTATCCCGCAGGAACTGAAGACCCTCGCCCATCTCGTGCCGATGAACGACCTGCAGCGCCTCGAAGACACCTTCAAGCGCTATGGCGACACGATGGCCGCGATGCTGATCGAGCCGATCCAGGGCAATTGCTGCGGCATTTCTGCGACGCCGGAATATGTCAAATTCGCCCGCAAGCTCTGCGATGAATACGGCGTCCTGCTGATCATCGACGAGGTGAAGACCGGCTTCCGCGTCGCCCGCGGCGGCATCCAGTCGATCCTCGGCGTGACCCCGGACATCTGCACCTTCGCCAAGGCGATGGCCAACGGCTACCCCATCTCCGCCATCGGCGGGCGCGAGGAGGTCATGCGCACATTCCGCTATGGCGGCGCGGCCCATGGCGGCACTTATACGGCCCACTCGGTTTCGCTCGCCGCCGCCGAGGAATGCCTGCGCATCATCGATGAAACGCCGGCGCTCGAAACCATCGCCGCCTATGGCGAGAAGCTGAAGGCCGGGATCTCCAGGATCCTGAACCGGCGCGGCATCACCCATTCCTTCACCGGCCATTCGTCGATGTTCGGCCTGTTCTTCGCCGAGAAGGCGCCGGACAATTACCGGGATTGGAAGCGGTCGGACTACACGTTCTACGACACCATGGCCTATCACCTGCACGATCTCGGCATCATCTGCGAACCGGATTCGCGCGAGCCGTGGTTCATGTGCGAAGCGCATGACGACGCCTGCCTCGCCGATACGCTGGTCGCGATCGAGGCCGCCGTCGACCTGACCCTGAAAGACCCCGAGATCGCAAAACGCGCATGATCTACGACGCGCTCATTGTCGGCGCCGGGCACAACGGCCTTGTCACGGCAAGCTATCTCGCCCGCGCCGGCATGAAGGTCCTGGTCGTCGAAAAGAACGATTGGATCGGCGGCGCGGCCGTCTCGCGAGAGCTCTATCCGGGCTTCACCTATTCGAACTGCTCCTATGTCAGTTCGCTGTTCCGCCCGGAGATCATGCGCGACCTCGAACTGCCGCGCCACGGCCTGCAAATCCTGCCCTATGAGGGCGGCGCGGTCCTGAATCGCGATGGCGGCTATCTGGCCCTGTTCCGCGACCACGACGCGAACCGGCGCGAGTTCGCCCGCCATTCCAGGCGGGATGCGGAAGCCTATGACCGCTATTCGCGCGACATTATCCGGCATTGCCGCTTCATCCGGCCGATGCTGCTGCGCACTCCGCCCGATCCGTCGCGCTTCCGTCCGCGCGACCTGTCGGAACTGGCCTGGCTCGGCGGCAAGATGTTCGAACTCTCAGAGGAGCAGATCTGCGACATGATCCGCTTCTGGACGATGTCGATCTCAGATTTCCTCGACGAGTATTTCGAAAGCCCTGTCATCAAGGCCTACATGGCCGTTTCCGCCATCATCGGCACGGCGCTCGGTCCGATGTCGCCCGGCTCGGCCTATGTGCTGCTGCACCACTACATGGGCGATGTAGACGGCAATGTCGGCGCATGGGGCTTCGCCCGCGGCGGCATGGGCTCGATCACACAAGCGCTGGCGAAGTCGCTGGCGGCGGCCGGCGGCGAAATCCGGCGCGGCAAGGGTGTCGAGAAGATCCTCGTCCGGAACGGCCGCGCGGCCGGCGTCGTGCTGGAGGGCGGCGACGAGATCCGCGCCCGTCGCGTGATCTCCAACATGGACGTCAAGCGCACTTTCCTGAAACATGTCGACGAGACCGAACTGCCCGGCAACTTCGTGCGCCAGGTGAGGAACTTCAAGATTCGCGGTTCGTCCGGCAAGCTTAACATCGCGCTCGACGCCGCGCCGAAATTCACCGCGCTGCCCGAAGGGTCGCCGATGCTGAAGGGCGATCTGCATTTCACCGATTCCATCGAGCGCATGGAACGCGCCTATGACGACTGGAAGGCCGGCCGCTGGTCGCGCGATCCGTTCCAGGACACCATGATCCCGACCATGATCGATCCGACCATGACGCCGCCCGGCAAGCATTTCATGTCCTGCTTCGTCCAGTACGCCCCGCCGAAAATCGACGGCGGCGAGTGGACCGATGCCGATCGCGACGCCTTCGGCAAGGCCGTGATCGACCAGATCGAGGAACATGCGCCGGGCTTCAGGAACCTGATCCTGCATGCCGAGGTGCGCACTCCGCGCGAACTGGAGGCCGAAGTCGGCCTCACCGAGGGCAACATCTTCCAGGGCGAACTGACCTTCGACCAGTTGCTGTTCAACCGTCCCCTGCCCGGCTATGCGCAATACCGCTCGCCGATCCGCGACCTGTGGATTTGCGGCTCCTCCACCCATCCGGGCGGCGGCGTCATGGGCGCGCCCGGCCGCAACGCCGCAGCCGAAATCCTGCGCGACAGCCGTCAACCAGCCGATATGAGCGAAGCCTATGCCGTCCTGTGATGTCCTGATCATCGGTGGCGGCACCAACGGGCTCGCCTGCGCGGCGCGTCTCGCCCAGTCCGGCCGAAAGGTCACAGTACTGGAAGCCACGACGACGCCCGGTGGCGGCGCCCAAACCGTCGAATTCGCGCCCGGCTATCGGGTCAGCGGCCTCGCACATATCGTCAACATGCTCGATGCCCGCGTCGCCGCGAAGATGGACCTCTCCCGCCACGGCCTCGAATGGGCCTCGACCGCGCTGTCCTCGACGGCGCTCGACGCCGACGGCAGCCACCTGGTGCTCGAAGGCGCCGCCGGCCAGACCGTGCGCGGCAACCTCTCGCCCGAGGATGCGGTCGCATGGCAGGCCCTGCGCGAACGCCTGTTCGCCTTCTCCGGCGCGCTGGCCCCGTTCCGCGAGATGGCGCCGCCGCGCATCTCCCGCAACGGCGGCAACGAATATCTGAAGCAGGCCCGCCTTGGCATGGGCCTGCGCGGTCTCGGTCGTGACCGGTTCCGCGAATTCCTGCGCGTGATCCTCATCAATGTCGCCGACGTCCTGGAGGACGACCTGACCGACGACCGGCTGATGGGGCTGCTCGCCTTCGACACGGTCCTCGGCGCCTGGCTCGGCCCCCGCTCGCCCAATTCGCTGATCCTGCTTCTCAATCGTCTTGCCGGCGAAGCCGCCGGCATGCGCGGCGCGCTGGTTCTTCCTCGCGGCGGCATGGGGGCGGTCGCCGCCGCCATGGAACGCGCAGTCGCGGCGGCCGGCGGCACGGTGCTCACG
>JBAQHA010000765.1:0-8911 GCA_049288075.1 Oricola sp. | reverse complement strand
CGAAGCCCCGGCTCGGCTCGCCGGCCAGCGGGCCGCGTGCGCCGTGATATTCCGGCGTATCGGTCCGGCAGGCGAAATCATCGACAAGCGTGTCGGCGATCTCGCGCGCCATGTCGTTGGCGCCCGGATTGGCGAGCGCATCGACATAGCCGACGACGCAGGCGTCGCCGACGCCCGGCTGACCGACCTTGGAGACGACCAGCACCTGACCGCGATGGGCCTCGTCGGGGGAGCCGGTGTCTGGATTCGAATTTTCGATGAACCAGCGCAGGATGGTCGCGTGGGGCACGCTGCCGCGCGCACGCCATTCGACGGTGTCATTGGTGTAGTTGAACGCGGCAAAACTTTCCCAGGCAGGGCCGGAATACCACTCGCCGACATAGCCGAAGAAGACGGTCTGGCGCAGGTCGCCCTCGCTCAGCAGGACGCCATAACCGCCGTGGCCGGCGCAGGAAACGGTGCCGCCCATCTCGTCCGTATCGATGGAGACGCAGCCCTTCTCGTCATCGATCTTCGTATAGACGCTTTCGGCGGCGTCCGCGGCCGGCGCGGATGTCGCCATCGGGACAGAAGATGCGGCGGCGAGCGCAAGCGAAAGGGCAAGGGACAAGGGATTCATCGCGTTTCCTCCAATCGGTGAGAGGATGCCATCGCGCCGCCCGGCGGGCAATGCGGGTCTGCGGCGAAGCGCCTTGCGGCGCGGGCAATCTTCGGCCTTGGTATTGTTGCGCCGCACATAAAAACCCGGTATCAGCCGCCGATCCCCCAGGCATGTTCACCGTTCGACGGGACCGACGAACGTGTCCGGGATTTTGCCATTTTGCGTTTCCCGACAGCGACCCGGATTTCCCGTCGCCCGGAAATGCCCTGAAGGAGCACCCGATGCGCATCGAAGCCATTGCGATAGGCAGCAATCCGCCCGAGGACGTCAATGTCATCATCGAGGTTCCGGTCGGTGGCCAGCCGATCAAGTACGAGATGGACAAGGAAGCGGGCGTGCTGGTGGTGGACCGGTTCCTCTACACGCCGATGACCTATCCGGGCAATTACGGCTTCGTTCCGCATACGCTGTCGGACGACGGCGACCCGATCGACGTGCTGGTGTGCAACACGCGCCCGCTGGTGCCGGGTTGCGTGATCAATGTGCGGCCGATCGGCGTGATGCTGATGGAGGACAATTCCGGCCAGGACGAGAAGATCATCGCGGTGCCGACGCACAAGCTGACCCAGCGCTACGACAATGTGAAGGACTATGACGACCTGCCTGACATCACGCTCAAGCAGATCGAGCACTTCTTCGAGCACTACAAGGATCTGGAGCCCGGCAAGTGGGTGAAGATCGGCGGCTGGCAGAACAAGGATGTCGCCAAGCGGCTGATCCTCGAAGCCGTTGAACGGGCGAAGAAGGCGAAGGGCTGAGATTCAGACGCCGCCCTCTGTCCGGATGTGGATCGTCGTGCCGCAATGCTTGCAGTGGACGGCGTCCGCATCGTGCAGGCTCAGCCCGCATTGCGGGCATTCGTAGCGGACCTTCGGCGGCCGGAACAGGACCTGGGCGAGGCGAAGGAACAGGGTGACGCCGAAAATCATCACCGCGACCGACATCATCTTTCCGCCTGTGCCGGTCAGCGTGATGTCGCCGAATCCGGTCGTCGTCAGGGTCGTCACGGTGAAATAGAGCGCGTCGGCATAGTTACGGATCTCGGGGTTGACCGGGTGCTGGAACGCGTAGATCAGTCCGGTCATCACGAACAGGAAGACGGCGAGATTGATTATCGCGAGTACAACGTCCTCGCGGCGGCGGAAGTATCCGAAATCCTGCCTCAGGCGCGTGAGCAACTGGTAGGTGTGCAGGAGCCTGAGCGTTCTGAGGATGCGCAGGAAGCCGAAACCCTCGCCGGCGATGGGCGCGAGGAAGGACACGATCGCGGCGATGTCGGCCCAGGTAACGGGGCGCAGGAGGAACATCGCCTTCTTCTTCTCGATGGCGACGCGGATCAGGAAGTCGGCGAGAATGATCACGCCGAGGACCATGTCGATCGTTTCGACCACCTGCGTATGCGGGAAGAAGGAGGTGACGATGACGAAGGCGATCGTCGCGAGATCGAAGGCCAGCAGGGCGTAACGGAAGCGATGGGCTTCCGGCGTGTCGTCCTCGTAGAGCGACCTCAACCGTTCCGGCACGCAGTCCTCCCGGCGTTGCTGATTCCTTCCCGCCCTGTCTAGCCGAACAGCGGCGCGCTTGTCACGACGGTGAGGTCAGGCGATGACGGCGTCGGCCTCGAGCTCGACCAGCCAGTCGGGATCGACGAAGCCGGTGACCTGGACGACCGTGCAGGCCGGGCGAATGGCGCCGAACACCTCGCCATGGGCGCGGGCGGCTTCGCTCCACAGCGAAATGTCGGTTACCATGATCCGGGTGCGGATCACGTCGGAGAGCGACGCGCCGGCATCGGCCAACGCCTTCTCGATGATCTCCAGGCAGCGCACGGTCTGCCGGTAGACGTCGCCGACGCCATCGGTGCCGCCGCCGGCAGCGATCGGCGCGGTGCCGGCGACGGCGATCGTGTTGCCGATGCGGACGGCGCGGCTGAAGCCGATCTGCGGTTCCAGGTACGATCCTGACGAAACGAGGGTGCGGGTCATGAGGTCTCCTCAGGCTTCGGGTTTTTGCACCAGGGCCATGATCGCGTCGCCGACGCCATCGGCCTCGATGCGGATCGTCTTGTCGCGGGCGGTGTCGCCGGAAACGACTTCAAACGCGGATTTCGGCAGGCCAAGCGCCTTGGCCAGCAACACCACGACCGCCTTGTTGGCCTTGCCCTTTTCCGGCTGGGCGGTGACGCGCAGGCGCAGGCGCTCCTGGCCGTCGTCGCGGATCTCGACGCCCTCGATCGCATTACGCGAGGCGTTCGGCGTGACGCGGACGAACAGGTCCGCGCCGCTCTCGCCGCTGCGGAAGAACGACGTCATCGCCTCGCCTGCCGTCAGATGATGGCGGGCGCCAGCACGTTGATGATGATGCGTTCGAGGAAGAAGATCAGGACGAAGAGGATGATCGGCGAAATGTCGAGACCGCCGAGATCGGGCACGACGCGGCGGATCGGCCGCAGCAGCGGTTCGGTCGCCTTGTAAAGAAAATCCCCGACCATCGCGACGAAGCGATTGGAATTGTTCACGACGTTGAACGCGTACAGCCACGAAAAAATGACCATGGCGATCACGATCCACTTGTAGATGCCGATCACGAACAGCAGCGTTTGAATGATCGTCAGGCCCACGGGCAATCTCCCTTGTTTTTTCGACAGTTCACTTAGGCGTTCCGGCTCGCGCCCGCAAGACAGTGCGGTCGCACTGAATCTCCCTGCGACGGCGAATTCCCCTTTGCCAAGGGAGGGCAAAGCCAATATCGCTGGCCATCATGACCGCCGACTCCCCCGAGACGATCAGCCAGGACCGATTTGCCGCCTTCGCACACGGAGCCTTCGTGCGCTACTGGACGGCGCGCTTCTTCGCGACCTTCGCGGTGCAGATCGTCGCCGTCTCCGTCGGCTGGCAGGTCTACGACCTGACGCGCGATCCGATGGATCTCGGCATCATCGGCCTGGTGCAGTTCCTGCCGCTGCTGCTGCTGGTGCTCGTCACGGGAACAGTCGCCGACCGTTTCGGCCGCCGGCTGGTGATGGGCATGTCGATCGCGCTGGAAGGCGTCTGCGCGGCGGCGATCCTGTTCTTTTCGCTGCGCGGCCTTTCCGGCCCATTGCCGATCTTCATCGCGCTCGCCGGCATGGGCGTGGCGCGCGCCTTCTTCGGGCCCGCCTCGCAGTCGCTGGTCGTCAATCTGGTGCCGGAGCGCGATTTCGCCAACGCGATCGCCTGGAACTCGTCGGCCTGGCAGGTGGCGAGCATCGTCGGCCCGGTGGCGGGCGGCCTGCTCTACGGCGTCGGCGCGAATGTCGCCTATGCGGTCGCCGTGGCAATGTTCGTCGTGGCCTTCGTGCTGATCGCGCGCATTCCCAAGCCGCCGGTGCGCGGCGAGGTGAAGAAGGTGACCTTCTCCTCGCTGTTCGACGGGCTGCGCTTCATCCGCAAGGAAAAGGTGGTGCTCGGCGCGATCTCGCTCGATCTCTTCGCCGTTTTGCTCGGCGGCGCGGTGGCGCTGTTGCCGGCCTATGCGCGCGACATACTGCATCTCGGGCCGTGGGGGCTCGGCCTGTTGCGCTCGGCGCCGGGTATCGGCGCAATCGCGATGGCGGCCTTTCTCGCCGCCTCGCCGATCAAGGACCATGCGGGCCGCATCCTGCTGGTCTTCGTCGGCATGTTCGGCCTGTTCACGGCGCTGTTCGGCGTCTCCACGGTCGTCTGGCTGTCGATCGCGGCGTTGGCGCTGGTCGGCGCGGCGGACATGGTGAGCGTCTATATCCGCGAGACGCTGCTGCAGCTGTGGACGCCGGACGAGGTGCGCGGCCGCGTCAACGCGGTCAACATGGTGTTCCTGGGCGCATCGAACGAACTGGGCGAATTCCGCGCCGGTTTCATGGCGGCGTTCATCGGGGTGGTGCCGGCGGTTGTGTTGGGCGGGGCCGGGGCGATCCTGATCGCGGCGGGATGGGCGATCCTGTTCCCGCAATTGCGCGACGCGCGCTACCTGCACCGGCAGGGCTAGACTCGGATATCGCGGGGAAAGACCATCCCGCGAAACTCTTGCCCGACGCGCCCCGGCGACGAGGTTTCCTGGTGCAACACGATCAGGACCGGGTCGCGGTCCGGACCTTGCGTCACGATCCGGCTTCTCCGGTACCCGACAGGCGCGCCTGCACGGCCTTGCGCAGAAGAACGCGGTCGCGGCCGTCGACGCCGAGCAGTTCGGCGATACGCCAAACGAGATTGTCCTCCAATTCGTGGTTCTCGCCGTCGGCATAGACGATTTCCCACAGGAGCTCGATGAAGTGGACGCGCTCGTCGGCCTCCAGGCTGCGCATCAGCACGCTGGTGAACTGATAGAGATCGACGGCCTCGTTGTCGGCGTCGCGGGCGGCGGCGATCAGCTTGTCGAGCGTCCTGGTGTCGAGCGCATAGGTCTCGCGCAGCACCGACGCGAAGCGGCTTTTCTCGGCCTCGCGAATTATGCCGTCGGCACCGATGACATGATACATCAGCGCCGCCGCGGCCAGGCGCGGATCGTCACGCGGGAAGGCGCTGCCGGCGCCCTTGTCCGCATCCGCGTTCAGTTCCCTGAAAAAAGCAGCGATTCGTTCGAACATGCTCCCTACCTCGACGGGAACCTGTCAGGTTGCCCGCCGCAGTGCAACATTCAAAAGAGGCGAAAACGGCTCGAGGGCTCTTCCGGCTCCAAATCCCGATCGATTCCCGGATCGTCGGGAATCGGCGGCTGTGGTTCGCCGGTTTCGGAAGCGGGCTTTTCCGGTTTCTTCGGAGTCTCCTGGGGCTTTGCCGGGGTCTCGACGGCGACCGCTTCGATCACCGGTCCGGCCTCGATCTCGTCGACGATCTCTTCGGTTTCCTCCGGCTCAGGTGCGGGGCTCGCAGCGGGCGCCGCGGGCTTCAACGCAGAAATCCCCTTCACCATCGGATCGAGATCGTTCTCCACAACCGGGCCGAGACGCTCGACCGGAACCTTCCACTCGAAGGCGTCAAGGCGGCCGGTGATCGGCGAGACCGGCGCCCAGTGTTCGGAGACATAACCGTCGGCGGTCCATGCCGGGTCGCGGGGCGCGCGCACGGCGCGGGCGAGCCATTCGCGCACCTTGCCCTGATCGCCGGTTTCGGCATCCTCGATGTCGGCCATCAGCATGAAGGCGCCCTCGCGCGGCTCGTTGCGCAGGACGCCGGCGACGGCCTTGCGCGCCTCGCCATATTCGCCGGCCTCCAGCGCCAACTGGGCGACGATCATCGAGGACTCGACATTGTTGGGCCTCAGCTGTTCCAGGCGCCTGGCGCGCTTGTAGCGGTCGGCGGCGGAATCGCCCGGCCGCGCATTGACATAGGCGAGCGCGATCTCGGGATGCGGCGCCTTGCGCCAGGTCGATTCCAGCACATGCGCGCCCTTGCGCAGGTCGTTCTGGCGGAAAACGGACTGGGCGGCGGCCACGGCGGCCGGCGCGAAATCCGGCGCGAGACGGTGGGCTTCCAGCGCGGCGGTCCTGGCCTTCGCGGGGTCCTTTTCGAGGTTTTCGATAGCCAGCGCCGTCATCAGCACGGCGCGCTTGCGTCTGGCGGCATCGCGATCGACCTGCTTGGCCTTCTTCTGCTCGTCGAGCAGGCGGATGGCGCCGTCCCAGTCGCCGGCGGCGGTCTTCAGTTCGAGCGCGGCGATGCCGGCCCATCCGAGATGCGGCGCGAGCGCCGCGGCCTTTTCGGCATAGTGTTTCGCGGCGTCGCGGTCGCCGAGGCGCTTGGCCTCCATATAGAGGCCGCGCAGGCCGAGAATGCGCAGCTCCGGGTCTTCCAGCATCGCCTCGAACTTGCGGCGGGCGTCGTCGGTGTCGCCGTCGATCAGGCTCGCCTGTGCGTCGAGAAGCTGGATCAGCGGCTCGGTGGTGACATTGAGCAGGCCGCTCGCCTGTTTCAGCATGCGCCGGGCGGTGACGCTGTCGCCGGCGCCGGCGGCGATGATGCCGGTGGACAGCGACTGGTAGCCGCGGTCGCGGCGGCGCGCGCGGAAGAAGCGCTGCATGCGGTGGGGCGAGGTGACGAGGACGCGAAGCAGCCACCAGGCCAGCATGATGGCGAAGACGGTGGCGACCAGCGCGACGGCGGCAACCATCAGGGTGACGGTGATCTCGCGGCCGGCGACGGTCAGGACGAGTATGCCGGGCGTGTCCGCGACCCAGGCGAAGCCGAGACCGAGGATCGCGATGGCGACGACGAAGAACAGGACCTTCAGCATATCCTCGCGCTCCCTACCGGTTCGCCTGCGGGGCGCCGGCCCGCATGGCGCCCGTCAGTATGTTGGAGATCAGCGTGTCGAGTTCGCGCCGCGCCTTCACGTCGTCCATGAACCCGACGGAAGCCTGTCTCGATGCCTCGGGCAGTTTTTCCCATTCTGCGATCATGCTATCGAAATCGCCGGCGGCGAGCGCGATTTCCATGCGAGCGGCAATCGCGCCCGGCTCGTCGCCCTCGACCTCGCCGACCGGACGGACCTGGACGAGCGAGCGAGCGCTCGCGATCAGTTTCTCGCCGATGCCCGCGTCGGGTCCGGCCCCGTTCGCCGCCGCAACGATGGCGTTGGCGACGGAAGGATAGCGTTCGGTGAGTTGCGCCAATGTAGGCACGCCGGACGCGGCGTAGTCCTGCAGCGCGCCGACGCCGGTCTTGTCGGGGTTGATGGCGGCATAGGCCTCCAGTTCGCTCATGAAGGCCGAGCCCCGGTCGGCCGCCGATTTCAGCGCCGAGGCGGCGAGCGCCACGGCGACGCGGTTGCCGGCGCCGGAATCGATCTCCTTCTCGGCAGCGGAAAGCCGTTCGCCGAGCGCGGAGACGTCCGACTTCAGGCTTTCGACGGATTGGGCGGCGGTCTCGAACCCGGCGCGCAGGGCGTCGAGCGCGGCGGGGTCGGAAGCCGAGGTTTCGAGGGTGGCGAGTTTCCGGGCCAGATCGGACAGTTGCGTCTCGACCGAACCGACGCGGCTTGAGAGCGCCTCGACGCCCGCGCCGTCGCCGGCATCGCCGCTCTCGGCGAGCGTGGCCAATTTCTGCTCCAGCGTCGCCACGGCCTGGCTGTTTGCATCGGCGACGGCGCGCACGGCATCGATCTCTGCGGTGAGGTCGGCGGCAACCGAGGGCGTCGCGTTCTCAAGCGTTGCGAGCTTGGCGGACAGGCCGTCGACCTGCGACTGCAGCGGGCCGAGATCGACACTCGGCGTCTCGCGCAGCGACGGAACGAGGCCGACCCATTGCAGGCCGCCCGCAACCAGGAGCGCGACGAGGCCGCCGATGATGCCGCCGCCGATCGCATGGAGATTGCGGCCGGTACGCGGGACGGGCCCCCGTTGGGCGGGTTCCGGTTCGGCTCGTTCCGGCTGTGCTTCCTGTTCGGCCGGGCGTTCGCCGCCCTCGACCGCGTCACGCGCGGCTTCGTCCATGCCGGCGGCTTCCTCCGTCCCGGGCGCGGTCGTTTCCTCGATCTCTTCAACGACGGTTTCGGCGTCGGGTGCGGGACCGCGTCCAAAGGCGACCGGTTCGGCCTCGCGAGGAGGAGCCCGCTTCACCGTCTCGTCCTTCAACTCGGTTGCTTCGAGGTCGATCGTCACGGGCTGGCGCGTCGGCTTGGAGCGCCGGCTTGTCGGCTTCTGAACCATCGGGAAACTCCTGGGCAGTGCTTCGGCCTGTCTTGGCGCTATCGCGTTTCCGGTCGGCGAACCGGTTTCCGCTTCGCCTGGAGACGCTTTAGCACGGCTTTCGCAAAGCAAAAGGGCGAGATTCGGGTTTCATGCCCCGGCGGAGCGAAGACCCGATGCCAGTGTCTCCAACAGCGCCTGTCCGGTCGGAGCGGATGCGACCGTCACGCGGCCCTTTGCGAAGTCGGGGAGCGCATCGGCGACGCGGCCGGACATCGCGAAAAACGACGTCCTTTCATAAGCTTGCGGCAACACCGAAGCCGCGTGCTCGGCAAAGGCGCGCGCCGAAAGCGCTGAATGAAACAGTATCGCGTCGGGCCTGCGACCGGTTAGCGCATCGTTCAATAACTTAGTCGCATGACTGACTTTATTCGTCGCGTAGGTCTCGGCGACGAGACAATCGAGGCCGCGGGCGCGCAGCTTTCCCTCGAGATCTCCCGTGCGGCGGCGGCCGCAAAGATAGACGAAGCTGCTGCCCGGCTTCTCGCGGCTCGCAACGAGCGCCACGAGGTCGTCGACCGCGCCACCGGCGGAGAGCACGGTCGCAA
>JBAQHA010000764.1:0-7808 GCA_049288075.1 Oricola sp. | reverse complement strand
ATCGAACAGCGTGCCGCCGACGAAATAGCCGTTCTCGTAGCCCTGCAGCGAGAAGCCGCGCCCGTCGACGACGAGTTCCGCGCCTTCGGCAACGCCCTGGTCGATATATCCGAGAACCTTCTGCTGGTGCTGCCTGGTGACCACCGGCCCCATCTCGGCCTCGGTGTCGGTGGCCGGGCCGATCTTCAACGCCTCCACCCGGGGCTTCAGCGCCGCGACCAGCTTGTCGGCGGTTTCCTCGCCAACCGGGACGGCGACCGAGATCGCCATGCAGCGCTCGCCGGCCGAACCGTAGCCCGCGCCCATCAGCGCGTCGGCGGCCTTGTCGATATCGGCGTCGGGAAGGATGACCATGTGGTTCTTCGCGCCGCCCAGCGCCTGCACGCGCTTTCCGGCCGCCGTGCCCCGCGAATAGACATATTCGGCGATCGGCGTCGAACCGACGAAGGAGACCGCCTTGATGTCGGGATGGTCGAGGATCGCGTCGACGACCTCCTTGTCGCCATGGACGACGTTAAGCACGCCGTCCGGGAAGCCGGCCTGCCGGAACAGGTCCCAGACCAGCATCGGCGCCGACGGATCGCGCTCCGACGGCTTCAGGATGAAGGTGTTTCCGCAGGCGACCGCCACCGGATACATCCACAAGGGCACCATGGCCGGGAAGTTGAACGGCGTGATGCCGGCGACCACGCCGAGCGGCTGGCGGTCGGCATAGGTG
Organism: Oricola sp.; assembly: GCA_049288075.1. Lineage (GTDB taxonomy): Bacteria > Pseudomonadota > Alphaproteobacteria > Rhizobiales > Rhizobiaceae > Oricola. The sequence goes on along the minus strand of JBAQHA010000764.1, from coordinate 7,090 downwards.
TCGATCGCCGGGCCGACATTGCGGGAGAATTCGCCCTTCAGGAGATGCGGAATCCCGCAGGCGAATTCGACCACCTCGATGCCGCGCGCCACTTCGCCGAGTGCGTCGTCATGCGTCTTGCCATGCTCTTTCGAGATCGCCCGCGCGATGTCGGCCGCATGCGCGTCGAGCAGTTCCTTGAACTTGAACATCATCCGCGCGCGCTTCAGCGGCGGCATGTCGCGCCAGGCCGGCAAGGCGGCTTTCGCCGCCTCGACCGCCTGGTTCAGCTCCGCAACCGTGGAAAGCGGAAGGACCGCCGTCTCCTCGCCCGTCGCCGGATTGTACACCGGCTGCGTGCGGCTGGACGACGAGACCGCCAGCTTTCCGTTTATCGAGTTGCGGATCGTTTCCATGTTCCCCTCCCGAAAATGCCTTAATCGATCGCGTTCAGCACGGTGCGAAGGGTGCCGATCAACTCGTCGATCTCGCTCTTCTGGATGATCAGCGGTGGCGACAGGGCGATGATGTCACCGGTCGTGCGGATCATGATGCCGCTCTCGTAGGCCTTGAGGAAAGCGGAGAAGGCGCGCTTGGTCGGTTCGCCGGCGATCGGGGCGAGCTCGATCGCGCCGATCAGGCCGAGATTGCGGATGTCGATGACATTCGGACAATCCTTCAACGAATGGACCGCGTCCTCCCAGTAGGAGGCGAGTTCCGCGCCGCGCGTCAGAAGCCCTTCCTCGGCATAGGTGTCGAGCGTGGCCAGCGCCGCCGCACAGGCCAGCGGATGCGCCGAATAGGTGTAGCCGTGGAACAGTTCAATCATGTTCTCCGGGCCGGTCATGAAGGCGTTGTAGATCACCGACGAACAGAACACGGCGCCCATCGGCACGGTGCCGCTGGTGATGCCCTTGGCCGTCGTGATCAGGTCCGGCACGACGCCGAAATAGTCCGTCGCGAACGGCGTGCCGAGACGCCCGAAACCGGTGATGACCTCGTCGAAGATCAGCAGGATGCCGTGCTGGTCGCAGATCTCGCGCAACCGCTTCAGATAGCCTTTCGGCGGAATCAGCACGCCCGTCGATCCGGCGACCGGCTCGACGATGACGGCGGCGATGGTGGACGGATCGTGCAGGTTGATCAAGCTGATCAGGTCTTCGGCGAACTCCGCGCCGTTCTCCGGCTCGCCGCGCGTGAACGCGTTGCGCTTCAGGTCGTGCGTGTGGCGGATATGGTCGACGCCGGCCAGCATGGTGCCGAAGGTGCGTCGATTGGACACGATGCCGCCGACCGAGATGCCGCCGAAACCGACGCCATGATAGCCGCGTTCGCGGCCAATCAGGCGCGTGCGCGTGCCCTGCCCGATCGCGCGCTGATAGGCGAGCGCGATCTTCAGCGCGGTGTCGACGCTCTCGGAGCCGGAATTGGTGAAGAAGACGTGGTCGAGAGGCTTGGGCAGCATCGCCGCCAGCCGCGCGGCCAGCTCGAACGCCTTCGGGTGGCCCATCTGGAAAGCCGGCGCATAGTCGAGTTCGGCGGCCTGCTTCTGGATGGCTTCGACGATCCTGGGCCGATTGTGGCCTGCGTTACAGCACCACAGGCCCGCCGCGCCGTCGAGCACCCTGCGGCCATCGTCAGTGACATAGTGCATATCCTGCGCACCGACGAGCATGCGCGGGTTCTTCTTGAACTGGCGATTCGCCGTAAACGGCATCCAGAACGCTTCGAGATTATTCGGAGCCACAACTCTGTCGGACATTATCTTCTACCTCTGACCCCTTTGCGGGTCTTTTTCTGTTGCTTCGCAGTTCGCTTATAGCGCCGTCCGAGGCGTTTGGCTCTGTCCAAAAGCGGCATGCCATTGCTTGACCGTTTGGTCAAAATGAACGCTAAAAGAGCTTTCGAGGCCGGTCAAGTGGCTTTACATTCGGCCGACACTCCCCGAAATAGGGAGAAAAGAGAGCTCCGTGCCCCAGACCAGACGCAAGCCCGCCCAAGACGCCAAACCGCTGTCGCGCATCCAGGAGGCCAATCGCAAGGCGATCCTCGATGCGGCGCTCGAAGTGTTCGCCGCGCACGGCTTCCGCGGCTCGACCATCGACGAAATCGCGGCGCGCACCGGCATGTCGAAGCCGAACCTGCTCTACTATTTCAAGAGCAAGCAGCAGATCTATCAGCAGGTGCTGGAATCGACGCTGGAGGACTGGCTGGCGCCCTTCGCGGCGATCGACCCGCAGGGCGACCCGATCGAGGAACTGCGCCGCTACATCACCGCCAAGCTCCATATGTCGGCGAAGCGGCCGGAGGCGTCCAAGCTCTTCGCCAACGAGATCATCCACGGCGCGCCGGTCGTCGGCGGTTTCCTGCAAACGACATTGAAGAGCCTCGTCGACGAGAAGGCCAAGGTGATCCGCCAATGGGTCGACGACGGCAAGCTCGCGCCCGTCGACCCCTATCACCTGATCTTCATGATCTGGGCGACGACGCAGCATTACGCCGATTTCGACATCCAGATTCGCGCCGTCATCGGCACACAGGCAGGCCGCCCCGGCTTCACCGAACAGGCCGCCCAGGCGGTGCTGACCATCATCCTGAACGGCATCAGGCCGCGCTAGCCGTCCGGCGCGAGCGCCAGGATGACCAGCCCCGCGACGATCACCGCCGCTCCCGCCAGCACCGTGCCGCTCGCCCAGCCATGGCCGAGAATGCCCTCCAGACCGATGATGAAGGCCGGCGTCAGGTAGCCATAGGCAAACACCTTCGCCGCCGGCAGCCGCAGCGACGCGAACTGCAAGAGGAAGAAGGTTCCCGCCGTCGCGAAGACGGACAGGTAGCCGATCGCGATCCAGACCACAGGCGGCATCGCCGTCCACTCGGTGGCGAGAATATCACGCGCGCCATAGACCGAGATGCAGAGCGCGGTGAAGAACAGCACCCAGAAGGTCGAAACGATCACCGGTTCGCCGCGCGCGAAACGCCGGAACAGGGGTGCGTAGAGCGCGTGGCAGACGACGCCGACCGAGAAGATCGCCTCGCCGCGCCCGATCCGCAGGCCCAGCATCGCTTGCGGGTCGCCGCGAAAGATCACCCACAACGCTCCCGCGCCGGCGACGAGCAGGCTCGCGATCACCACCGGCCGCGCCCTCTGGCCGAGCACGAGGAAACCGAATACCGCAGCCAGTAGCGGATTGAGCGTGAAGACCGCGCCGACCGAGACCGGACTGGCGATGGCGAGCGCCACGAACATGGTGACGAAATAGACCGCCATAAGCGCGCCGAGCACGAGATAGCGCCACGGCGCCTGCGGAACGCGAACGGGCTGCCGTCGCAACCCGAATGCGATGACCGCGATCACCGCCGCCCCGAGCGAGAAGCGGACCGAATTGAGCGGCGCCGAACCGATATGCGGCGCCGTCAGCGCGCCGAAGGAAAACGATCCGGCGATCAGCAGCGCGAAACCGATCATCGCCAGATGGCCGAGCAACTTTTCGCGCCCGGTCGCGTGCGTGGTGCGCGCCGCCGCGACGCTGGAGGTCATCGCGGCGTCGCGGCCCACTTGGATCCCCGCCCTATTCCGCCGCCTGTTTCGACCAGACCGACGGATTGTTCGGATGCGTCGTCCAGTTGGCGTAGTTCGGATCGACCGGCTTCCTGGTGCGCGGATCGACGCCGGAGATCGGCTCCATGGTGATGCAATCCTCGACCGGGCAGACGTTGACACAGAGATTGCAGCCGACGCATTCCGCCTCGATCACCTCGAAATGGCGCTTTCCGTCGACCATGTTGGTGATCGCCTGGTGCGATGTGTCCTCGCTGGCGATGTGGCAGCGGCCGCACTTGATGCAGGAGTCCTGGTTGATTTTGGCCTTGGTGACGTAGTTCAGGTTCAGGTACTGCCAGTCGGTGACGTTCGGCACCGCCATGCCGCGGAAATCCTCGATCGTCGCAAAGCCCTTCTCGTCCATGTAGTTGGAGAGGCCGGCGATCATTTCCTGCACGATCTTGAAGCCGTAGGTCATCGCGGCGGTGCAGACCTGCACGGTGCCGCAGCCGAGCGCGATGAACTCGGCGGCGTCGCGCCAGGTCGTCACGCCGCCGATGCCGGAAATCGGCATGCCGCGCGTCTGCGCGTCGCGGGCGATCTCGGCGACCATGTTGAGAGCGATCGGTTTGACCGCCGGGCCGCAATAGCCCCCGTGCGAACCCTTTCCGTCGATCGACGGGACGGGCGAGAAAGTGTCGAGATCGACCGACACGATGGAGGAAATCGTGTTGATCAGCGACACCGCATCCGCGCCGCCTGCGTGCGCCGCGCGGGCCGGGTAGCGGATATCGGTGATGTTGGGCGTGAGCTTCACGATCACCGGCATCGAGGAATGCTGTTTGCACCAGCGCGCCACCATCTCGATATATTCCGGCACCTGGCCGACGGCCGCGCCCATGCCGCGCTCGCTCATGCCATGCGGGCAACCGAAATTCAGTTCGACGCCGTCTGCGCCGGTTTCCTCGACGCGGCCGAGGATTTCCTTCCAGGGCTGCTCCTCGCAGGGCACCATCAGCGATACGACGACGGCCCGGTCGGGCCAGTTCTTCTTCACCTCCGCGATCTCGCGCAGATTGATCTCGAGATCGCGGTCGGTGATCAGTTCGATATTGTTGAGGCCGAGAAGCCGCCTATCGGCGCCCCAGATCGCGCCGTAGCGGGGGCCGTTGACGTTGACGACCGGCGGACCGGCCTCGCCCAGCGTCTTCCAGACGACACCGCCCCAGCCTGCCTCGAAGGCGCGCTCGACATTGTACTGCTTGTCTGTCGGCGGCGCGGAGGCGAGCCAGAACGGGTTCGGCGACTTGATGCCGAGGAAATTCGTGGAAAGATCAGCCATGTCGCGTCCTCCTGATCAGGCGCTCAATGCGCGGTGAATGCTCTCCGCCGCGTCGCGACCCTGCGATACGGCGGTCACGGTCAGGTCGTCGCCAGCGTTGACGCAGTCGCCGCCGGCCCAGACCTTCGCCATCGAGGTCCTGCCCTCGGCGTCGACCTTGATGCGGCCCCCGTCGAGCGCGATCGCGGCATCGGAACCATTTAGGCTCCCGGCGACGAAGGACTGGCCGATCGCCTTCATCACCTCGTCGCAGGCGACGGTGACGGTTTCGCCGTCGCGCTCGAACTCCATGCCCGCAACCGCCCCGTTGGCGGCAAGCATGCGCTTCGGCCTCATGTTATAACGTATCGTCACGCCGCGCACCTGCGCCAGTTCCTGCTCGTATTCCGACGCCTTCATGCGCTCCTTCGGACCGCGATAGGCGATGGTCACCTCGTCGGCGCCGAGCGCCTTGGCCTGCACGGCGGCGTCGACCGCCGTCATGCCGCCGCCGATGACGACGACCCGCGAGCCCACCGGGATCGTGGACACGTCGGATGCCTGGCGCAGTGCGCCGATCCATTCGACCGCGTCGATGCTGCCCTCCGCATCCGCGTCGGCGTCGCCGAGCGCGTTGATGCCGGCGAGCCCCATGCCGAGGAACACGGCGTCATGGTCGGCGGCGAGGCCAGCCAGTGTAATGTCGCGGCCGAGCGCCTTGCCGTAATGGACCGTAATCCCGCCGATGGCGATGATGTAGTCGACTTCCTTCTGCGCGAAGCCGCCCGGGGCCTTGTAGGAGGCGATACCGTATTCGTTCAGGCCGCCGGCCTTCGGCCGCGCCTCGTAGACGTCGACCTCATGGCCTTTCATCGCCAGTCGATGCGCGCAGGCGAGACCGGCCGGCCCTGCCCCGATCACCGCGACGCGCTTGCCGCTCGACGCGGAGCGCCGGTAGAACTGCTTGCCGGTTTCCATCGCGGCGTCTGTCGCGTAGCGCTGCAACAGGCCGATCTTGACCGGCTTGCCTTCCGCCGTCTCGCGCACGCAGGCTTCCTCGCACAAGGTTTCCGTCGGGCAGACGCGGGCGCACATGCCGCCGAAGATGTTCTGGTCGAAAATGGTCTTCGCCGCGCCGAGCGGATTGTCCGTCGCGATCTCGCGGATGAACAGCGGAATGTCGATGGAGGTCGGACACGCCGTCATGCAGGGCGCGTCGTAGCAGAAGTAGCACCGGTCGGCCTCGACCTGCGCTTCATGCCTGTCGAGCGGCGGATGCAGGTCGGAAAAGAGTTCCGCGTAGGCTTGCGCGTCGAGGCGGCCCGCCCTGACATCCCGGCTGCGTTGATCGGTATTCATTCGGCTACCCTCCACGTCGCGACGCCCCATATCGCCTGGCCGCGCGGGGCATCGAAAAAAGATGGCTGAATTTTATCAAAAGGTCAAATTTGAAATCATGCTTCCGGCAGGCCGCCAAACGCCTGTCACGGGCCGCTGTCAGTTTCGACGCGCACGAAGCATCCGGCCGCCATCCGGCGGGAACGGATCTGCAACTATTGCCTGACACAAGGAAGCGGGCGAAGGTCGAGGCCTCCGCTCCGGAAAGCGATCGAGATTGCCGAGACGAAAGCACATGACGATCTACACCAATACGCCCTATGACAAGCTAGCCGTCGGAATGGAGGCCGAGGTGAAGCGCCTGTGCCGGGCCGAGGACTTTTTCATCTACGCGAATTCCTCGGGCAATCACAATCCGGCCCATCTGCCCAATGAGGACCATGACGGAGACGGCATTCGCGACGAGCCGGTCGCGCCGTCCATGTGGGTCGCTTCCCTCTTCTCCGCCGTGCTCGGCAACAAGCTTCCCGGCCCCGGCACGCTGTACAAGAGCCAGACGCTGCGCTTTCTCGGCCGCGCCCATGCCGGCGATGAACTGACGGCGCGCATCCGGCTGACCGCGCTGAACCCCGACCGCGTCGCCGTCTTCGACACATGGGTCGAGACAGCCGACGGCCGCCGCATCGTGGAGGGCGTGGCGGAGGTGATCGCGCCCGATCGCTTGGTCACCTTCGACGCAGCCGACCTGCCCGGCCTGACCGTGCGGCGCCACGTCCATTTCGACCGCCTGCTGGAACTTGCCGAGCCGCTCGAGGCCATCCCGACCGCCGTCGTTGCTCCGGAGGAGGAGAACGCGCTGGGCGGCGCGTTGCTCGCCGCGCGCCACACGCTGATCAGGCCGATCCTGA
>JBAQHA010000763.1:0-1968 GCA_049288075.1 Oricola sp. | reverse complement strand
CGCCCATCTTGCCTCCCACATAGCGTCCGGAAACGAATTCAACCGGAGAGACAATCATGAGCTACACGATCGACCGCACCTTCACCGGCGAGAGCTTCGAGGCAATCGTCGAGCGCACCCGCGCGGCGTTGGCCGCCAACGGCTTCGGCGTGCTGACCGAGATCGACGTCAAGGCGACGATGAAGAAGAAGATCGACGCCGACATGGGCGACTACCTGATCCTCGGCGCCTGCAACCCGAAGATGGCCTTCGAGGCGATCAAGCTGGAGCCGCGCGTCGGCGCTATGCTGCCCTGCAACGTCATCGTTCGGAAGACCGGCGACACGGAGGTGACGGTCTCGGTGATCGACCCCGTCGCCTCGATGCAGGCGATCCCGAACGCGACGCTGAAGGAAGTCGCCGGCCAGGTGCGACAGATGCTGGCGGGCGCGGTGGAGGCGGTCTGACCGCCTGCCCTTCTCGCGTGCCTAGACCCCCTTACGGAAGCGGTCGAAGGCGTCCTTCATCTTCAGGCCCAGTTGCCTTGCCGCCTCGCCGACTTCATCGGCGCTTTTCGACAGCTGGGTTTTGGAGGCGAACCTGTCCCAGTCCGTCATCAGTTCCTCCCACTCCTCCTTCGCCTCCATCGAGGCGAGGTGCAGTTGCAGGAGCAATTCGTCGCGCTGCCGCTTGAGTTCTTCCTGACGTGACGTATCGGCCATGGTCGTCTCCCTGGGTGATGGCTGGCGTTGCGCCTGTTGGATAAACCCTCATCCGGCCGGCCGCATTGATCCCGGACAAACGATACGGGGCGGGAAGCGGAGACTGGCAACACGCCTGGGGCCATCCCCGTCCGGACGGCATGACGCCCCGTGACGCGCAACGCGCTTGAAACCGCCGTTTCCCGGGGCTATATCTGCGGCTTCCGCACAGGCTCCCATCGTCTAGCGGTCAGGACGCTGCCCTCTCACGGCGGAAACAGGGGTTCGATTCCCCTTGGGAGTACCAGCTTTTTCGAACAGCCCGTAATCCCGAATCAGTCTTTCCCGCCGCACTCGCGATCGAGGATCGCCACCGTGGCCCGGAAGAGCTGCTCGGCGTCCTGCGGGTTCCTGCCGACGCAGACGCAGCCGAGCTTGCCGAATTCCGACAGCGCGCCGATCAGGTGAAAGACGACGCCGGTCTGGGTCGCGCCGTGGAAATGGATACCGTTTCGCACGGCGATGTCGATCAGGTCCTCCGGCAGCAGGCCCTTGTAGCATTCGGATTCCAGGTTGTCGGTCGCGTAGTAGAAGCGCGGGTCGCCGCCCGGCGTGCAAAACAGGCCGGTCGCCGCGTCATAGGCGCCGTCGGTCAGGTATTGCAGCATGAGGAAGGGATGCGTCGTGCCGCCCTTGCGCAAGTTGATCTCGATGGCATGGTGCTTCCAGCCGTCGCCGTCGCGCAGCGAGATGAAGTCGATCGCGAAACGGCCGAGCACGCCCTTCTCCGCCAGCTTCCTCGCGGCCTTCAGTCCCTCCGCCTGTACGCCGAGGCGGTATTGTTCGTCGGCGGGAAACGTCGCGCCGAGATATTCCTGGCCGGTCTTGCCGCCGAGCACCTGGTCATGGGTCGAGATCGCCTCGACGCCGCCGGCCGGGTTGATGCGGAACTGCGCCGAAGGCGAACGCTTGTCGCCGCCGTCAACGAAGGCTTCGGCGACGCCACCCATCTCGGCCATCTTGGCGCGGTAGATGTTCCAGTCCATGCCGCGCGCCTGAAAAAGCAACTCCGGCAGGCGGCCGCGAACCCAGTCGCCGAGCCCCTCCCCCGGCGGCGCATCGTCGAAGCGGAAGAGGGCATTGCCCTCGCCGGAAAATCCCTCGTTGAGCTTCAGGACGGCGCGGCGCAGACCGGGATCGCATGTCTTCAGTTGAACCAGCGCGGAGACGATATCGTCGTCACTTGCGAGGTCCTCGAACCCGTCCGGCATCGCGACGCCGGCCTCGC
>JBAQHA010000762.1:0-6538 GCA_049288075.1 Oricola sp. | reverse complement strand
GCATTGACAGTGTGCTGACGCATGACGGCCGGCACGTGGTGGGAAAGGTGGGCGGCAACGCGCTCTGGTCCTCGCTGGGTGCGCTTGTCGCCGGTATCGCGCCGCGCATCGTCACCGTAGTCGGCAGTGATTATCCGCAGGACGTTCTTTCGGCTCTCGTGGACGTGGGGATCGACACCAGCGCCGTGCGCAGGATCGACCGCTCGCATCCGGTGCGGGTAACCTTCGCCCATATGCCGGACGGTTCGCGCCTGCAGCCGGTGCCGGAGGAGATGATCCGAGCACTGCCGGAGGCCGATCGCGCGGCCTTCATTGACACGACCTTGTTGCCGGACGTGCTGCCGCTGGGAGCACCGGTCGGAAGCGACGTTCCGCAGGCATGGCTTTCAGAGATCGGTCACTGGCATCTGCCGCTCCTGCCGCTGCATCGCCACCGCGACCTTGTGCGCCGCATTTCCGCGGGACGGGGCCTTTTGCAGTCCGATTGTCCCGCCCGTTCCGACCTGGCCGTCGACCCCTTCGGGCGGATTGCCCTAACGCTTGGCGATCTCGACGTATTCCTGCCGAGCACCTCCGATTTCGACGTGATCGCTCCCGATCTGGCGGTCGAGGAAATCCTGTTCCGGCTGCGTGCGCAGGGCGCACGGACAATCGTGCTGAAAGCGGGCGCCGACGGCGTCTACGTCTCCTGGCGCGACGGCCTGTTCCATATGCCCGCCTACGCCGCCGTGCCGGTCGATCCGACCGGCGCGGGCGACGCCTTCTGCGGCGGCTTCATGACCGGCATGGCGGTAACTGGCGGCGACGTCCTCGAAGCCGCGGCGCTCGGTTCGGCGGCGGCGTCATTCGCTGTCGCCACCGAGGATCCGCTGGCGCTGATCGGCGTCGACCGGGAACAGGTTCGTCAGCGGGCGCGCCAGCTGCATGCGTCGGTACGGCGGATCGGCGGCGGAATGCCCGGCCTGAGCGCGGTTAACGAATAGGGGAGTGCGGACCGGATGCTGACCATCGGCGTGATAGGAAGAAGCACCCGGCCGGGAGAAAAGCTCCCCGATGCGGTTTCCCGCGCCGCCTATGAGGTCGGGCGCGGCATCGCCGCCGTCGGCGCGGCGCTTGTCGGCGGCGGTACGGGCGGCGTGATGGAGGACTCCTGCCGCGGGGCGCGCGAGGGCGGCGGCTTGACGATCGGCTTTCTCCCCTATGCCGACACATCTCGCGCCAATCCCTATGTCGACCTGGCGTTCCCGACCGGCATGGGAACCGTGCGCAACATTTTGACTGCCCGCTGCTGCGACAGCGTCATCATGATCGGGGGCGGCGTCGGCACGCTCAACGAGGTCACCATCGCCTACGATTCCGGCGTGCCGCTGGTGGTGCTGGAAGGCACGACCGGCTGGGCCGATCGCCTGCGCGGCGCCATCGAGGACGGCAAGTGGCTCGACGAACGGCGGGTGGTGGAAATCAGCTTCGCCCTGTCGCCGGACGAGGCCGTCGCGATCGCGCTCGAGCGCGCCAAGGAGCCTCGCCATGGCACCCGTCTCGAAGCGCATACCGGGTGGGCGGGCCAATGACGCGTCCGTCCCCGACCGCACACGCACAATTCGCCGCATCCCCGGCTCGCCGGGCCGATCTTCCTCCCCGCAGTGCCTCCAACTATAGAAAAGGAGATACCATGCCTTACTCCCGTGAAATGCCCAGGACCCGCTTGACCCGAAGGACCGCCGTACTCCTCGCCGCTTCGCTGGCGTTTTTCTCCGCATCAGCCGCCTATGCGGATGACGGCATGGTCTGGTCGATGGTGACCAACCAGGCCGGCCTTGGCGACCAGGGCTTCAACGACCTCGCCAAGCTCGGCGTTGAAACCAGCGCCAAGGAACTCGGCGGCAAGCCGCTGGTGATCCAGTCGACGAACCAGTCGCAATTCGTGCCGAACCTGCAACAGGCCGTCGACAGCGGCTCGACCGTGACGACCGGCGTCGGCTTCGGCATCCGCGACGCGCTCACCGAGGTCGCCATCTCCAATCCTGACGCCAAATTCACGCTGATCGACGCCGTCGCCGTGGACAAGGACAAGAACCCGCTGCCGAACGTGGCCAGCGTCACCTTCCGCGAGCATGAAGGCGCGTTTCTCGCCGGTATCGCGGCGGCCATGACCACCAAGGGAACCCGCGTCGGCTTCATCGGCGGCATGGAAACGCCGCCGGTCGTCCGCTTCCTGTCCGGCTTCGAGGCCGGCCTGCGCTACGTCAATCCCGAGATCGAGGTATCCGTCGCCTATGTCGGCTCCTTCACCGAACCCGCCAAGGCCAAGGAACTGGCACTCGGCATCTACGATCTTGGCGCGGACCTGATCATGGACGTCGCCGGCGGCGGCGGCCGCGGCATCTTCGACGCGGCCAAGGGCCTCGGCAAGGGCTACTGGGTCATCGGCGTCGATACGTGCAAGGGCCAGTTCGCCCCGGACAATTTCCTGACGTCTGCGGTCAAGGACGTCGCCGGCGCGGTCGTCTACGAGAACAAGGCTGCGGCGGAGGGCGCCTTCAAGGGTGGTCCCGTCAGCCTTGGGCTGAAGGAGGACGGTGTCGGCCTGTGCCAGGACAACATCGACACGCTGTCGCCGGAGATCCTGGCCAAGGTCGATGCGGCCAAGGCCGCGATCCTCGACGGTTCGATGACCGTCCCAGCCAACGAAGAAGAACTCAAGTCCTTCAATCCGGCAGGCTGACGATGAATGCGGGCTGCGAGGCAACGATGATATCCGCCGGCTCCTCGCGGCCCGACACACTTCCGCCGGCCATCCGGCTGTCGGGCGTGAGCAAGCATTTCGGCCCGGTCAAGGCTAATCGCTCCATAGACCTTTCGGTCCCGCAGGGATCGATCCATGGCCTGCTTGGCGAGAACGGGGCCGGCAAGTCGACCCTGATGAAGATACTGTTCGGCATGATCCGGCCCGACGCGGGCCGGATCGAAATCGGCGGCCAGCCGGTGACGCTGCGCTCCTCGGCCGACGCGCTGGCCGCCGGTATCGGCATGGTGCAACAGCATTTCAGCCTCATCGGCAAACTGACCGTCGCGGAAAACCTGATCCTCGGCCGCGCGACGGGTGGTTTCGCGGCGAGGTGGCTGCGCAAGCTGGACCTTGACGCGGCCTGCCGCAAGGCGGCGGAACTCTCCGCGCGGCTTGGCTTCGGCATCGATCCGGCGGCGCGTTGCGAGACCCTGTCGGTAGGCGCACGCCAAAAGGTGGAAATCCTCAAGGCCCTGTGGGGCGGCGCCACGACCCTTGTCCTCGACGAGCCGACCGCCGCGTTGTCGCCACCTGACGCGGAAGAACTCTACGCCCTGCTGCAGAACCTCCGGCGCCAGGGCACGACAATCGTCCTCATCAGTCACAAGATGCCGGAAATCATGCGGCTCTGTGACCGCGTGACGGTGCTGCGCGACGGCGCGGTCGCCGGCGAGGCCGATATCCCGCGCGCATTTGCCGATCCGCAGGATCGGCACGCGCTTGAAGCACGCCTGGTCCGGCTGATGATCGGGCGCAACAGGCCCGAGGTCCCGTCACGGTCGAGCCATATCTGGCCGACCGTTCTCTCGGTTCGCAAACTGTCCGATGGGGAGCGTTTCGGCCCGATCGATCTCGACGTCCATGGCGGGGAAATCGTCGCCGTCGTCGGCGTCGAAGGCAACGGTCAGGCGCAATTCGTCGATCTGCTGATAGGTCTGCGGAAGGCCGCGCAAGGCGGCATCGCGCTCGACGATCGCGACATCACCGACACGACCACGCTGGAGCGTTTCCGTAGCGGCATCGCCCATATCCCGGAAGACCGCCATCGCCTGGCGGTGGCCGACGGGATGAACATCATCGACAACGCCTCCATCGGATTTGTCGAAGGCGCGCCGTTCGCGCCGACGCCGTTCTGGCTGTCGCACAAGCGGCGCGCCCGGTTCGCCGCCGGCATCGTCAAGCGCCACAAGGTGCGCGCTTCGTCGATAGAGGCGCCGGTGACGAGCCTTTCCGGCGGCAACCAGCAGAAGCTGGTCGTCGGACGCGAACTGTCGCGCGCGCCGCGTTTGATGATCGCCGCCCAGCCGACCCGCGGCCTCGACATCGGCTCGACGGCGGCGGTTCACGAAGCCCTTATCGGACTGCGCGATCGCGGTGGCGCCGTATTGCTGCTCAGCCTCGACCTGACCGAAGTCTTCACCATCTCGGATCGGATCGTCGTGTTCCGACAGGGGCGCATCGTTGGTGAGACCAGCACGGCCGACGCCGATGTCGACCGGATCGGTCGATGGATGTCGGGCGTCGATCAGGAAGCCCGGGCATGACCAAGGATTTGATGACACCCACTTCCGCGACTCCGAATGTTTCCGCTGGTCGCCGTCAGGCGCGAATGGATCCCGTGATCATGGCCGAGACGCTGCGACCGGATGCCGGCCACGGCCGTGGAAACCTTCTGCCGCGTCTGGTTGCGCATTTTCACGCGATGTCGGGCAGCATCGGCGGCCAGGTCCTGACTTTTATGCTGACCATCGCCGCCGCATTGGTCGCGTCGGTTCCGCTGATCTGGATCGCCGGTTCCGACCTCTGGCTGACGACCGGTTCGCTGTTCGGTGGCGCCCTTGGTAGCGGTCCCGCGATCGCGGAAACGCTGGTTCAGATGATCCCGCTTCTGATCGCCGGCCTGGCGGTTGCCGTCGCCTTTCATGCGAGCCTCTTCAATATCGGCGTGGAAGGCCAGCTTCTTTTCGGCGGTCTCGTCGCCGGCGTTGTCGGCTCGTCGCTCGACCTGCCGCCGACCATGCTGTTGTTAGTCTGCCTTCTCGCCGGTATGGCCGGCGGCGCGCTGTTCGCTCTGATCCCGGCGCTGCTCAAGGCCTATCGCGGCGCGCACGAGGTCGTGACGACGATCATGATGAATTTCGTCGCGGCGGCGATCTCTGAATTTGCCGTCTCTCCGACGGGACCCTTCGTTGCGGTCGACCAGCCTTCGGCCACCGAGCGGGTGCCCGAAGGTACACAGTTGCCGGTCATCTGGGAGGGCACGCGGCTCCACGCGGGTCTGATCGTCGCACTCGTCGCGGTGGCAATCGTTATGTGGGTACTTTACCGTACGCCGATCGGCTTCCGGTTGCGGCTGATGGGCGCCAACCAGGGCGCGGCGCGGGCGAGCGGGGTATCGATCGAACGCATGACGATCATCGCCCTTCTGGCTTCCGGCGCGCTGGGCGGACTTGCCGGCGCGGTCCAGGTTCTCGGCGTTTACGGCCGCTTCTATGCCGGATTTTCGCCGGGCTACGGATTTGACGCGATCGCTGTGGCCTTGCTTGGCGCTTTGTCGCCGATCGGGGTCGTCGCCTCCGCCTTCTTCTTCGCCGTTCTGCATGCCGGTTCGGTGCCCCTGCAGGCGATCGCCGGGATCAGCCGCGAAATGGTCGGCGTCGTGTCCGGCCTGGTGGTGGCTTTCGTGGCCGCGCAGCCCGCGATGCTTCGGCTTCTGTCGGACATGCGCAGGAAGGCGGTGGAGGACCGCCCGATCGAACCGCAGCCCGTACCCGAACCGGCCGCCAGCGCGGAGGTGCGGTCGTGAGCAATCTTCTGACGATTTCGCTGGTCATCAGCGCCCTCCATCTCGCTCTGCCGATCCTGATGCCCATGCTGGGCGGTCTGATCAGCGAGCGTAGCGGCGTCATGAATATCGGCCTCGAGGGCATGATGCTGATCGGCGCATTCGCGGCCGTCCTGGTCACCTATTTCACCGGCAATCCGTGGCTCGGCCTGGTCGGCGCGCTTGCCTCGGGCGTTCTCTCCGGCAGCGCGCTGGCCCTCATGACCGTCACGCTGCGCGGGGATCAGGTCGTGGCGTCGGCCGCGATCAACCTCATCGGCGCCGGTCTGACCGCCGCGCTCATTCCCGTGATATGGGGCATCGACGGCCTGACGCCGAGCGTCTCCAAGATCCCGGCGATCCGGGTGCCGTTCCTGTCTGACCTCCCGACGGTCGGCCGCATCTTCTCTTCCCTGAGCCTGGTCGACTATGCCTGCTTTGCGCTCGTCTTCCTCGTCTGGTGGATCCTGTTCCGCACCGATGCTGGCCTCCGGCTCCGCGCTTGCGGCGAGTCTGCCGAATCGGCCGACGCCGCGGGTATCCCGGTCGTGCGCACGCGCATTTTCGCCGTGGTGATGTCGGGCGTGTTCGGCGCATTGGGCGGCGCCTATCTCTCGATCGTCACGCTCGATATGTTTCAGGCATCCATGACGCAGGGCAGGGGCTTCCTGGCGCTTGCCGCCATGGTCTTCGGCAAGTGGCGTGTCTGGCCCGGCGCATTCGCCTGCATCGCCTTCGGCTTCGCCGACGCGATCGCGCTGCGGGCGCAGATCCTGTGGCGCGACATCCCCCACGAATTGCTGATTGCCTTGCCCTATGTGCTGGCGCTGTTCGCACTGGCGACCTTCGTCGGTCGCGCATCGGGACCGGCAGGTGTCGGCAAGCCGTTCACCCGGGCGTGACCCATGACGCCCGCGCCGATCAAG
>JBAQHA010000761.1:0-1651 GCA_049288075.1 Oricola sp. | reverse complement strand
ATCTCGAGGAATTCGAGGTGATGGCGCGCGACACCAAGCTCGGGCCCGAGGAAATCACGCGTGATATTCCGAACGTATCGGAAGAGGCGCTGAAGAATCTCGACGAAGCCGGCATTGTCTATATCGGCGCCGAAGTCGGTCCGGGTGACATTCTCGTCGGCAAGATTACGCCGAAGGGCGAAAGCCCGATGACGCCCGAAGAAAAGCTTCTTCGCGCCATCTTCGGCGAAAAGGCGTCCGACGTGCGTGACACGTCCATGCGCATGCCGCCGGGGGCTTTCGGCACCGTCGTCGAAGTGCGCGTCTTCAACCGCCACGGCGTGGAGAAGGACGAGCGCGCGATGGCGATCGAGCGCGAGGAAATCGAACGTCTCGCAAAGGACCGCGACGACGAGCAGGCGATTCTCGACCGCAACACCTTCGGCCGCCTTGCCGAGATGCTCGACGGTCAGGAGTCCATTGCAGGTCCGAAGGGCTTCAAGAAGGGCGCCAAGCTCTCCGCTGAAGTCCTCGACAACTATCCGCGGTCGCAGTGGTGGCAGTTCGCTGTCGCCGACGAGAAGCGCCAGGATAATCTCGAGCAGTTGCGCAACCAGTACGACGACTCCAAGAAGCGCCTCGAACAGCGGTTCATGGACAAGGTCGAGAAGGTCCAGCGCGGCGACGAGATGCCTCCGGGCGTCATGAAGATGGTCAAGGTCTTCGTCGCTGTGAAGCGCAAGATCCAGCCGGGCGACAAGATGGCCGGCCGTCACGGCAACAAGGGTGTCGTGTCGCGGATTCTGCCGATCGAGGACATGCCGTTCCTGGAAGACGGTACGCATGTGGACATCGTGCTGAATCCGCTGGGCGTGCCGAGCCGCATGAATGTCGGCCAGATCCTGGAGACGCATCTGGGCTGGGCCTGCGCCGGCATGGGCAGGAAGATCGGCGAGATGATGGATGCCTATCGCGCCGGCGGAAACGCCAACGAGATCCGCGAGACTCTGGCTGACATCATCCCGGCGAACGGCCGCAACGAGCAGATCGCCAAGCTGGACGACGATGGCGTAATCGAGATCGCCAAGCAGTTCGAGCGCGGCGTATCGATCGCGACACCGGTCTTCGACGGTGCCGTTGAAGCGGACATCAACGAGATGCTGGCGAAGGCCGGACTGAAAGAGTCCGCCCAGTCGACGCTCTATGATGGCCGTACCGGCGAGACCTTCGACCGTCAGGTGACTGTCGGCTACATCTACATGCTGAAGCTGCATCACCTTGTCGACGACAAGATCCATGCACGCTCGATCGGTCCGTACTCGCTCGTTACCCAGCAGCCGCTGGGCGGCAAGGCGCAGTTCGGCGGTCAGCGCTTCGGTGAGATGGAGGTGTGGGCTCTCGAAGCCTATGGCGCCGCCTACACGCTGCAGGAAATGCTGACGGTGAAGTCGGACGACGTCGCTGGCCGCACCAAGGTCTACGAAGCCATCGTGCGCGGTGACGACACGTTCGAAGCCGGCATACCGGAAAGCTTCAACGTCCTGGTCAAGGAAATGCGTTCGCTCGGTCTCAACGTGGAACTCGAGTCCACCCGCCTCCCGTATGCGGATGAGAGCCAGCAGGCGCTTCCGGACGCCGCAGAGTAATCGGCGCGCCGCCGGCGGGATATCCG
>JBAQHA010000760.1:0-8284 GCA_049288075.1 Oricola sp. | reverse complement strand
TACCAGGGGGCGAGGGTCTCGTAGGGGAACGGCCAAGCAGGCGAGACGCCCTCGGCGTGCTGCATCTCGGCGAAGTCTTCTTTCCGGTAGCGGATCAGCACCGCGCCATAAAGCTTGGTGTTGCCGCCGACCTGATAATAGTTGCCGGGGGCGAAGCGGTTGCCTTTGTCGTCGAGCCAGGTCTCGTCGGAGAGGAAGGCGCTGTTGCGGAAGATGCGATTGGGATCGCGCGCTGGAGCGTCGTCGGGGATCTGGCGGCCACGCTCGAGGATGACGATGCGCGCGCCGGATGGCGCGAGGCCGGCGGCGAGCGTCGCGCCTCCCATTCCGGAGCCGATGATGACGACGTCGGGCGATGTCACGGCTCGATGCGCTCTTCGGTTTTCGGATCGAAGGCGACGGCCTTCTCCATGTTGACGGCGAAGTCAAAGATCTGGCCGGCGCGGACATCGGCGTCGGCGCGCATGCGGGCGATGGCGTCCTTGCCGCCGAGCGTCATGGTGACGAATGTGTCGGAACCGGCGGGTTCCGTCACGCCGACCTGATTGCGCAGCGAGACGATATTGGCAGACTTGCGGTCCGCGCCTTCGGGGTCGGTGATCGCCTCGGGGCGAATGCCGAGAAGGATGTCCTTGCCCTCCCAGCCGGCAAGATTTTCCTGGCTGAAGCGGAGCCGGCAGGTCCTGCCCTCGGCATCCGCCAGTTCCGCGTGCGGGCTGCCATCCTTCATGACGGCCTTCGCCGGCATAATGTTCATCGCCGGCGACCCCATGAAAGTCGCGACGAAGACATTGGAGGGCGTGTCGTAGATTTCCTTCGGCGTACCGAGCTGCTGGATGAAGCCCTTGTTCATCACGGCGATGCGGGTCGACAGCGTCATCGCCTCGATCTGGTCGTGGGTCACGTAGACGATGGTCGTCTTCAGCTTCTCATGCAGCTTCTTGATCTCGGTGCGCATGTCGACGCGCAGCTTGGCGTCGAGATTGGAGAGCGGCTCGTCGAACAGGAAGACGTCAGGATTGCGCACCAGCGCCCGGCCCATGGCGACGCGCTGGCGCTGGCCGCCGGAGAGCTGGCCCGGCTTGCGATCCAACAGATGGTCGATCTGCAGCAGTTTGGCGACGCCGGCCAGCGCCTTGTCGCGCTCGGGCTTCGGCACGCCGTGCATTTCGAGGCCGAAGGTGATGTTCTGCCCGACAGTCATGTTGGGATAGAGCGCATAGCTCTGGAATACCATGGCGATGTTGCGCTTCGACGGGTGCACGCCATTGATGACACGGCCCTTGATCGAGATGTCGCCGGAGGTGATTCCCTCGAGCCCCGCGATCATGTTGAGAAGCGTGGACTTGCCGCAGCCGGACGGCCCGACGAGGACGAGAAACTCGCCTTCGCTCACCGAGACATCGACCTGGTGAAGGACTTCGACGCTCCCGTAGGATTTGGTAACGTTGGCGATGTCGAGGAAGCTCATGATCTTATCCTTTCACAGAGCCCGCCATCAGGCCGCGGACGAAATAGCGGCCGGCGACAATGTAGACGAAGAGGGTCGGAAGGGCTGCGAGGATCGCGCCCGCGAAATGGACATTGTATTCCTTCACGCCCGTGGACGACTGGACGAGATTGTTGAGTGCCACGGTCATCGGCTGGCTGGTGCCGCCGAAGGAAACGCCGAACAGGAAGTCGTTCCAGATGTTGGTGAACTGCCAGATGACCGAGACGACGGTGATCGGGCCGGACACCGGCAGCAGGATGCGCCAGAAGATGCGGAAGAACCCGGCGCCGTCGATCTGCGCCGCGCGCACCAGTTCGGTCGGAAATGCGGCGTAGTAGTTGCGATAGTAGAGCGTCGTGAAGCCGATGCCGTAGACGACGTGGACGAGGATCAGGCCCGGCACCGACCCCGCAAGGCCGAGCTGGCCGAGAACGACAGCCATCGGGATCAGCACGATCTGGAACGGGATGAAGCAGGAAAACAGCATCAGCCCGAAGACGATGGTGTCGCCCCTGAACTTCCATTTCGTCAGCACATAGCCGTTCAGCGCGCCGATGATGGTCGAGATCGCCACCGCCGGGACGACCATCAGGATCGAGTTGATGAAATAGGGCCTGAGGCCGGTCGGCGAGACGCCGATCTGGGCGGTCGACCAGGCCGAACGCCATGGCTCGAGCGTCCAGGCCTGGGGCAGCGCCATCATGTTGCCGCCGGTGATCTCCGGCAGCGGCTTCAGCGAGTTCACGCCCATGACGTAGAGCGGCAGCAGGTAGAACAGCGCGAACAGGATCAGGACCAGATAGATGAAGGTTCGCGCCACGGTGCCGGTGCGGACGGCGGTATCCTGGGTGACGGCGGACATCAGGACTTCTCCCTCAGCTCGGCATAGAGATAGGGAACCATGATGGCGGCGATGGTCATCAGCATGATCACCGCCGACGAGGCGCCGATGCCCATCTGGTTGCGGGTAAACGTGTAGGAATACATGAAGGTCGCGGGCAATTCGGTGGAGCGGCCAGGCCCGCCGCCGGTCAAGGCAATGACCAGGTCGTAGGACTTGATCGCCAGGTGGCTGAGGATGACGAAAGCCGACAGGAAAGCCGGCCGCAGCAGCGGAATGACGATCCTGCGGTAGAGCTGGAAGGTCGACGCGCCGTCGATCTGGGCGGCCTTCAGGATCTCGTTGTCGATGCCGCGCAGGCCGGCGAGAAACATGGCCATGACGAAGCCCGAGGTCTGCCAGACCGCGGCCAGCACGATCGTGTAGATCGCCATGTCGTTGTCCTTGATCCAGGTGAACGAAAAACTCGTCCAGCCCCAGAGACGCATGATCTTCTCAAGCCCGATGCCGGGATCGAGGAACCATTTCCAGGCCGTGCCGGTGACGATGAAGGAAAGCGCCATCGGGTAGAGATAGATCGGGCGAAGCAGGCCCTCGCCGCGAATCTTCTGGTCGAGGAAAATGGCGAGCATCAAGCCGACGATGGTGCAGATAACGATATAGAGCGAAGCGAAGACGGTGATGTTGGCGATCGCGACGTGCCAGTGATCAAGCGCCCAGAGCTTGCGGTAGTTCTCGAAACCCACCCAGGTGAGCTTCGGCAGCATCTTCGAACCGGTGAACGACAGCACGACCGTGAAGGCGATGAATCCATAGACGAAAAGGAGCATCACGGCGAAGGACGGCGCGAGAACGAGTTTCGGCAGCCAGTCCTGCAGGCGCGTGCGCAAGTCGGGTGCGGCGGTGCCAGCCATTGCGGTTCCTCCCCTTTCCGGCCCGTGCGGCCGGCTCTCCAAGCGTGAAAATTGCGTCCCGAGCGCCAATGCCGGGAAAGCGGGGCGGCGGCGAGCCGCCGCCCCGGATGGCTTACTGCGCGGCGGCGACCGCGTCGGCCAGAGCCTTGGCAGCCTCGGCGCCGGTCTTGTACTGGCCATTGAAGGCGCCCGTGATCACGTCGTAGGAGGCATTCTTCACGGCAGCCGGGGCGGCATGGCCATGGGCCATCGAGCCGAAGAGCGTTCCGGCTGCACTGGCGTCTGCCAGGTCCTTGATGCCCTTCTTGCCGCAATCGTCGAAGTCGGTGTCCGGCACGTCGGTGCGGGCCGGGACCGAGCCCTTGACCACGTTGAAGGCCGACTGGAATTTCGGGCTCTCGATGGACGAAGCCATTTCGAGCTGCGCCTTGATCTTGTCGTCACCCTTCACGCTGAACATCGCAAACTGGTCGGAGTTGAAGGTGACCGAACCCTGCGTGCCGGGGAAGCGGATGCAGACGAAATCCTCGCCCGGCTTCTTGCCGGCCTTGAGGAACTCGCCCTTGGCCCAGTCGCCCATGATCTGCGCGCCGGCCTCGCCGTTGATCACCATGGCGGAGGCCAGGTTCCAATCGCGGCCGGAGAAATTGTCGTCGACATAGGAGCGAAGCTTCATCAGGCGATCGAAGGCCTCGGCCATCTTGTCGCCGCCAAGAGCAGCCGGATCGAGGTCGACGAAGGCCTGCTTGTAGAAGTCGGTGCCTTCCGACAGGACGACGCCGTCGAAGATGGTCGCATCCTGCCAGGGCTGGCCGCCATGGGCGAGCGGTGTGATGCCGTCGGCCTTCATCTTGTCGAAGACGGCGATGAGTTCGTCCCAATTCGTCGGCGCGGCCATGCCGGTCTTGTCGAGCGCGGCCTTGTTGATCCACATCCAGTTGGTGGAGTGGACGTTGACCGGGGCGGCGATCCAGTGGCCGTCATATTTCGAGAAACGCTGCAACGCCGCCGGGATCACGTTGTCCCAGCCTTCGGCAGAGGCAACGGAATCCAGGTTGCCGAGCGCGCCTTCGGCGGCCCAATCCTGGATGTCATAGCCGAGCATCTGCACCGCCGTCGGCGCATCGCCGGCGGTGACGCGGGCGCGGAGCGCCGTCATCGCCGCTTCGCCGCCGCCGCCGGCCACGGGCATGTCGACCCAACCGATGCCCTTGGCCTGAAGGTCTTCCTTGAGGACATTGAGCGCGGCGGCTTCGCCGCCGGACGTCCACCAGTGCAGCACTTCCACGTCGGCGGCATGGGCGAAGCTCGCCGACGAGGCGAGCACGGCAAATGCCGCGAAGGTCTTTCCGATAGTCGAACGCATGGGTTTCCTCCTCTGTTGCGTCGTTGTCCGCTGCCGCGAAACGGTCAGCGATTGCGAACCCAAGGTGCGCGGGTGCGGCCAATCCGCATCGCCACCGTCTTGACCTCTAGAAACTCGTCCAGGCCGTAGGGCCCGATTTCGCGTCCCTGGCCGGACTGCTTCATTCCGCCGAAGGTCAGTTCGGGAAATCCGTCCATCCAGGTATTCGTCCAGACGGTACCGGCCCGCGCGAGGCGGGCGAAGTCCAGACAGGTGTGGATATTGTCGCTCCAGACGCCGGCCGAGAGGCCGTAGGACGCATCGTTGGCGAGCGCGAGCGCGTCGTCCGCCGTCCTGAAGGTGAGGACAGACAGAACCGGCCCGAAGACCTCCTCACGGGCGATCGCCATGTCGGGGCGGACGCCCGCGATCACGGTCGGCTGGTAGAACTGACCGTCGAGACCCGGCACGGAAAGGACGCCGCCGCCGATGCGTAGATTGGCGCCGTCGGCGACCGCCTGGCGGACATAGGCATCGATTTTCGCCTGGTGCCCTAGCGTCACGATCGCGCCGACCTGGGTTTCCGGATCGAGCGGATCGCCGAAGGCGACGTTGCGGGACAGTTCCACGACACGGTTGACGAACGCATCCGCGATATCCTCGTGCACGATTATGCGGCTCGACGAATTGCAACACTGGCCCACATTGAAATAGATGCCGAAGGTCACCGCATCCGCCGCGCTCTCGAGGTCGGCGTCCGGGAAGATCACCTGCGGGTTCTTCCCGCCCAGTTCCAGCGCCACTTTCTTGAGGGTCGCGGCGGCCGCGGCGGTGATCACCTTCCCGACCGCCGTTGAGCCGGTGAAGGTCACCATGTCCACCTCGGGATGCGTGGTCATCAGGCTGCCCACGGGCACGCCGTATCCGAGGACGATATTGACGACGCCCGCCGGCAGGCCGGCCTCGATCAGCAATTCGCCCAGCATGACAGTCGTGGAGGGCGTCATCTCCGACGGCTTGACGACGCAGGTGCACCCGGCGGCAAGCGCGAAGGGGAGCTTCTGGCTGAGGATCCAGAACGGAAAGTTCCACGGCGTGATGATCGAAACGACGCCGATCGGCTCCTTCAGCACGACGCCGAGCATGTCCTCGCCAAGCGTGTTGTGGCTGTCGCCGTGCATGGTGCGGGCGAGCGAGGCGGCGTAGCGCCAGAGGTCGGCCGCGCCGGACACCTCGCCGCGCGCCTGCGTGATCGGTTTGCCGCTTTCGAGCGTTTCGAGCAACGCCAGGCGCTCGACGTTGCATTCGATCAGCTCGGCGATTTTCAGCAGGACGGCAGCGCGTTCCTTGCCGGAAATGCGGCTCCATACGCCGCTGTCGAACGCGGCGCGGGCCGCCGCGATGGCGGCGTTCGTTTCCGCTTCCCCGCCCTTCGCCGAGCGGCTGACGGTCACACCGTGAGCCGGCGACGTCCGCTCGAAGGTCTCGCCGTTCGCGCTGTCGCGCCACGCGCCGCCGATCAGGTGGCGGGCGCGAAAGGGTTCGGCCGGAAGGGCGGAACGGTCGGTAGCGGAGATGAGGGTCAGGTCGTGCGTCGTCATGGTCATGTCCCCGGGAATTCGGGTCTGCGTTTGGCGCGGAACGCGGCGACGCCCTCGGCCTTGTCCGCGCTTGCCGCGATCATGCCGCCGCCGAGCGCCTCGACCATCGCCGAACGGTCCTCGCCGACGGCGGCGTGCAGCATGTATTTGGCGATCTCGGTTGCGCGCGGAGACGTCGAAAGCGTCTTTTCGGCGATGGCGAGCGCGGCGGCGCGGGCATCCTCGGCGATCTCGGCGACGAAACCCAAGGCCAGCGCGCGCTCGGCGGAAATCCGCCGGCCGAAGAGCGCCATCTCCTTGAGCACCGGTTCCGGCAGCAGGCGGGCGAGGCGCTGCGTGCCCGACCAGCCCGGGACGATGCCGACGCCGGTCTCGGGCAGCGCCAAGGTCGCCGACGGCGCGATAACGCGGATGTCGCAGGCGGAGGCCAGTTCCAGCCCGCCACCGAAGGCGTGGCCGGAAATCGCGGCGATCGTCGGCTTCGAAAGGCGTGCGAGACGGTCGAAAATCCGGTGACCGTCCCGCACCCAATGCCTGGCGAAGTCAGCGGGAGGGAGGTTCGACCAGGCAATGATATCGGCGCCGGTGCAGAAGGCGCGATCGCCCTCGGCCGTCACGATGACGGCAATGACGGCGGGATCGCGCTCCAGTTCGGCGCAATGGGCATCGAGCGCTTCGAGCATGGGAAGCGTCAAAGCGTTGAGCTTGCCCGGATTGTCGAGGCGCAGTTCGGCGATGGCGCCGGCGCGGATGAGGTGCAAAGCGCTCATAGCGACAGCCCCATTCTGCCTTCCGACAACAACGAGACCGGCATGCGAGCGGCGTCGGGCGCAACGCGGACGCGGCCGTGCGAGGCGGCGACAATATCCTTTTGCGGATCGATGCCCGGCATGATTTCGGTGGCGACGAGGCCGCCTTCGTCGAGGCGGATGACGCAGCGCTCGGTGACGTAGAGAATGTTCTGACCGGTCGCGAGTGCGCGATGCCCGGAGAAGGTGACGTGCTCGACGGCGTCGACCATCTTGGTAAACTTGCCCGGCTTGAGGACGCGCAGGCCGTGTTCCGTCAATTCGAGTTCCGCGCCCGCCTCGAACAGGCCGCCAAAGACGATCTTCTTCGCATGCGCGGTGATGTCGACGAAGCCGCCGCAACCTGCGGTGAGATAGGGCTTCTTGCCGAGCTTGGAGACGTTGACGTTGCCTTGCGTGTCGACCTCGAGGAAGGACAGGAACGAGACGTCGAAACCGCCGCCCTGAAAGTAGGTGAACTGGTTGGGCGAGGGCATGAAGGCGTCGGCGTTGGAGGCGCAGCCGAAGGCGAAGCCGGTGAGCGGCATGCCGCCGACAGCGCCCTGCTCGATCGCCCAAGTGACGACGCCGGCATGGCCTTCTTCCAGCAGGATGCGCGGCACCATCGCCGAGATACCGAAACCGAGATTGGCGGTCTGGCCGGACTTCAGCTCCATCGCGGCGCGACGCGCGATGACCTTCTCGACGCCATGCTCGGCGAGGTGGAAGCTCGACAGCGGCCGCATGATCTCGCCGGATATGGCTGGATCGTAAACAGTCTCGGTTGTCTGTTTCTGGTCCGGATCGACGACAACGAGATCGACGAGGTGGCCGGGCACGCGCACATCATGCGGGCGCAGCGAACCTTCGGCCGTGACGCGCTTGACCTGGGCGATGACGAGGCCGCCATGGTTGCGCACGGCGATCGCCTGGTCGAGTCCGCCGAGATAGGCGCCTTCGTGCTCATAGGTGAGATTGCCGCGCTCGTCGGCCGTGGTGGCGCGCAGGATGGCGACATTCGGTACGATGTTGGGGAAATGCAGCCAGGTCTCGCCGCCGAACTCGACGCGGGAAACGATCGGCTTGGCGGCGGCGACCGCGTTCATGGCGCAGCCTTCGCGGACCGGGTCGACGAAGGTCTCGAGACCGACCCTGGTCAGCACGCCCGGGCGGCGGGCGGCGACGTCGCGATGCATGTCGAACAGGATGCCGGACGGGACATTGTAGGCGGCGACGCGATCCTCGACGATCATGCGCCAGATCTCGGGCATGGGCAGCGAGGACGGGCCGCTCGGATAGGAGC
>JBAQHA010000759.1:0-2010 GCA_049288075.1 Oricola sp. | reverse complement strand
ACGATGAAGGCATCGATGTGTTTGTCCTTGTAAGCCTCAGCGCTTTCCGAGAAAGACAGATACTGGCCGCTCACATCGTCTTTCGTCATCCCGTAGGCCTCGAGGAGCTGCCTGAAATTGGCTTCCGTGCCGCTGCCCGGCGCGCCCACGCCCACCTTTTTGCCCTTGAGGTCGGCGATGGTCGTCATGCCGTCATTGGCGCGCGTGAAGAACTGGAACACCGTGCGGTTGACCACCATCAGCGCCCGGATGTTCTTCATCGCCTGAGGGAAATTTCCCTGCCCGGCATAGGCGTCGCGCGATTCAAGGCCGCCAAGGACGCCTGCCTCGATCTCGCCCGTCTGGACGAGCGGCAGATAGCTGGTCGTTCCCGTATAGGGGCGCGCCGCGCCGGGTGTGCCGGTCTTTTCCTGGTAGAGCGACGACAGCACGGTGCCGATCTGGTTGTAGATGGCGCCGGACGGGCCCGTTCCGATGGTCAGGCGCTCGAGCGCTGAAGCGGGAGCGGTGGCGCCCGCCAGGATCATGCTGGCCGCGGCAAACGCGGCAGTCAGTGTCTTCTTCATGAATTGTTCCTCCCTTGTTGATGTCCCCGGCCGGCCGCGCCGGTCCGGTTTCCTGAAATTCGACTGGTCCACCGCGCCCTAGAGCGACGCGTCGAGCACGATTCGTCCCCTCATTTCGCCGTTGCGAACCGCCTCCAGGGCCGCATTGGCGTCGCCGCGCGGTCTCCGCGTTATCGGAATGGCCGGTATCTCACCCGTCTGCGCAAGTGCGATCAGGGCATGCAGGTCGCCCAGGCTTCCGACGAAATTGCCCATGATCGTCAGTGCGCTGGCCGGAAACGGCGCCAGTGGAATCGTTAGCGTTCCGCCGAACATGCCGACCATGACCAGCTTGCCGCCGCGCGCCAGCGAGCGGACGGCGAGCGCCGCCGTGTCGGAATTGTTGACCAGGTCGATGATGGCCTTCACCGGCCCGCCCGCCGCCTCCGCCAGTCGTTCGCCGATATCCTCGCGTCCGCTGTCGAGCGCCCGCGCGCCCAGCGATTCCGCTGCCGCGCGCGATCCCGCGGAGGGGTCCAAGCTGACGATGTTCCTGTGCCCGAGCGCGCGCAGCACCGCGATCGCGTTCAGGCCGAGGCCGCCCGCGCCGATCAGCACGACCGGGGCGTCCCGCGGCTGCGGCATGATCTTGCGGATCGCGGAAAAGACGGTCAGTCCGGAGCAGGCATAAGTCGCCGCCAGCGCCGGGTCGAGATTGCCGAAATCGAGCAGGTAGCGCTCGTGCGGAACCTCGACATGGCTGCCGAACCCGCCGGATCGCCGGATGCCTAGGGAGCGCGGCGCTGTGCAGAGATGGTCGTCGCCTGCGGCGCAGTCGGCGCAGTCGCCGCAGCCGATCCAGGGATAGACGAGCCTGATGTCGCCCGGTTTGACGGTCGTCGCCTCGGGCCCTGCCGCCACGACCCGGCCGACGATTTCGTGACCGAGGATGAGAGGGCGCGCGATTCCGAGCGCCTCGATCGGGATCTTGCGGTCGCCCGCGTCGATGAATCCTTCCCAGAAATGCACGTCCGAGTGGCAGACTCCGCAATGCGTGACTTCCACCACCACGCCGGCGCCTTGCGGCTGCGCCGGCGCGGGACATTCGATGCATTCGAGAGGCAGCCCCGCTCCCGTCGATGCCCACGCATGCATGGCGGGAGCGATCGTCATAGCCGGAACACCCGCCGCGCGTTGTCCTCGAAGAACTGTTTTTTGCCGGCGTCGTCCAGCGGCAGCGCGTCGAGGATTTCGATCTCCGAGGGTTCGTACTGCCACGGATAATCCATGGCGAACATGACGCGGTCGGGCCCGATAACGTCGCGCAGGAACATGATCGGCGGCGCGTCGGCGACGCCGGAATTGGTGTATAGGAAATTTTCGCGCAAATAGTCTTTAGCCGGCTTCTTCAGCGGCTGAACGTGCTCGTAGCGTCCCGTCCGCGAGATATGCGTGTGCATGTAGG
>JBAQHA010000758.1:0-1570 GCA_049288075.1 Oricola sp. | reverse complement strand
CCGCTGGTGCCGCCCTCGGAGGCGCCGACCGTGCGGGCGCGGCGCCCTGTCGCGCTCGCCGCGGAGCGCGGCATTTCGGGTTTGGGGGCAGGCAAATGATGCAGCTGGCGTTTTTGCCGCGCCTGGGGGCGACCGTCACACTTCTCTTCGTGCTCGCCGGCTGTGCCGGAAATCTCTCTTCACTGCCCGCACTGCCGCAGTCGTCGCAGGGGCCCTACACCTTGGGTGCCGGCGACCGCATTCGCCTGCAGGTCTTCGGCCAGGAGGAACTAAGCCAGGAGTACCTGGTCAGCGATTCGGGCGTCATCACCGTGCCGCTGATCGGCTCCGTCGAAGCCCAAGGCAAGACCCTGGCGGGTCTGGAAGAGGCGGTCGCCGGCGAGCTCAGCAACGGCATCCTCGTCGATCCCAACGTGACGGCGGAGATCGTCGCCTACCGTCCGTTCTTCATCCTCGGCGAAACCAAGGCGCCGGGGCAGTACCCCTATGTGCCGCGCATGACGGTGCTCTCGGCGGTCTCGATGAGCGGTGGCTTCACCTACCGCGCCGAGGAGGACGCGGTCTCGATCACCCGCCTGGTGGACGGCCAGATGGCGGAGTTCCGTGCCGATCCGCTGTCGATGGTCGAACCGGGCGACGTGATCAACGTCCACGAACGCTTCTTCTAGGGCGGTCGCCATCTTCGGCGGGGGACCATATGGAACGCGGCGTGTGCTGGCAGGCACGGCGCTCTCGTCGCTCATGCTCGGGCTTGTGCTGCCCGGCGAGGGCGTCCGTGCCCAGGAAGGCGAGCAGCCGGTAGCGGTCTTCGACCGTGCGCGCCCGGCTTTCGATCCCAAGGGCATCGACCTCGGCGGCTTCCGCCTCTATCCCTCGGCAGCGGCCTCCGAGACCTACGACGACAACATCTTCGCCGACGACAGCGGCGAGCAGGACGACTTCATCACGGCGGTGAGCGCGGCCTTGCTTGCCGAGAGCGAATGGTCGCGCCACGAAGTGAAGATGGACGCGCGGGTGCGCCATGAAGCCTTCATCGACAACAGCGACCAGGACCGCACCGAATACTTCCTGCGCCCGACCGTCCGGTTCGATCTCGGCGAGCGCGATACAGCGCGTCTGACGGCGGAGCACAGCCGCCGGGTAATCGGGCGCGACGATCCGGAGGATGCCGGCGACGAGGAGCCGACGGAGTTCAATCGCTTCCTCGCCGGCGGCGAGTACATCCACCGCGTCAACCGGGTGTTCTTCGGCTTCAACGCCGAGGGACGCCGCGACGACTACATTTCCGGCGGCGACGACGATCGCGACCGCAACGAATACCGCTTCGGCCTGCCGGTCGGCTACGAGGTTTCCGCCATCACCGATGTGAAGCTGGAGCCCTTCGTGCGCGTGCGGGACTTCGACGAGCTCGACTCCACGGGGGCCGACCGCGATGCCAAGGCGGCCGGCGCCACGGTCGGGTTCGACACCGAACTGACCCGCCTGCTGCACCTGAACTTCGATGTCGGCTTCGTCGCCAACGACTATGAGGACTCGCGGTTCAACGACAGCGTCGATCTCATCTTCGGCG
>JBAQHA010000757.1:0-2818 GCA_049288075.1 Oricola sp. | reverse complement strand
CACCTGGCCGCGCAGGCGCTCCGATTGAGCCGTCATGGCGGCGCGCAGCACGGCGATCTCGGCGGGGCCGCCAATCGCCTCCGGCTCCGCCGCGATCATTTCATCGAGATGGGCGAGATCGTGGTCGTCGCCGAGCGCCTCGCCGGCGCGATCGGCAATCTCGGCGCGGATGGCCATCTCGCCCGGCCATGCCGGCCGCAGCAACAGCACATGCATCCAGTGGTACTTGATGCGCTTTCTCAGGTCGTGCCAATCGGCCGGGTCGCCGGACGCCCTTGCCGTGGCGAGCGCCTCGACGGCTCGGGCATAGTTCTTCGCGGCGCCGGCGGCGAGCACGGCGATCGCCTTGTCCCGCTTTCCCGGAAGGGACAGGTCGCCGAGCGCGGCCATGCCATCGCGGCAGGCGGCGATCGCCGAGAGCATCCTGGCCGACACTTCGGTATCGCCCGCGGCAATGCGGTCGCGGCGCGCGGCGAGCCGCTCGCGGATGGCGGCGAAGGTTTCGCGGGTCTCGCCGGTGGAATCGAAGGCGATGAGGCGATCGAGCGTTTCGACCAGCGCGGTCGCGTCACGCACGGCCGAAAGCGTCCTGGAGACATCGCGCACGCGCGCATCCTCGCGGATGCAGAATTCGGGCGCGGCATCGCGCACCAGCCGGAACAGGCCGCGCAGCCGCTTGAAGCATTTGCGCGCATCGTGGATCGCCTCGTAGCGGCCGTCATGCTCGTGATAGAGGATCTCGATGGCGCGCTCGTATTGCGCGCGGGCGACGCGAACCACCTCGCCGGTTAGCGGCCTGCCGGGCCTGATGCGATAGCTCACGGACGGACTTTCTCCGGCAGGCCACGCATCGCCAGGCCGATATTCGACCAGGTGTCGTCGCCGGTCACCTCGCGGCCGAGCCAATGTGGCAATGTCGGTCGGTCGTATTCCGAACCCATCTCGACTTCGGCGACGACGAGACCGGCAAGCGCGCCCCCGTATTCGTCGATCTCCCAGACGAATCCATCGACGGAGAGCGTATGGCGGGTCTTCTCGATCAGGCGGCCGCGGCTGGCGGCGGCCATCTCGCGGGCTTCGGGCAGCGGGATCGGATATTCGAACTCGTCGCGCGTCATGTCGGTCAGGCTGACCTTCACCGTCAGACGGGCGAACCGGTTGTCATATATGCGCACGCGAACAGACGCCGCGCCGTCGACAGCGACATAGGCCTGAAGGATATGCCGCGCGCCGTCCGCCGCCATGCGCCAGCCGTCGCCTTCGACAAGGAACTTGCGTTCGATTTCCCGGGCCATGGCCCATCATTCCCCGAAAGGGGACGACAATGCAACTCCTGGCCGCTGTGGCGTTGCGACGCTTGACTGACAGGCCCGAACCAGTAGTTTTAGAATAATTCCAAATTGGGTTCCCGATCATGATTCCTCGCTTTTTCCCGTCCGCGCGGCGTGACTTCAAGTCCCTGACGGAACAGGAAATCCTGGCGCTCGCCATTTCATCGGAAGAGGACGATGCGCGGATCTATCTCGCCTATGCCGACGGGCTGCGAGAGGACTTCCCGGGCTCGGCGAAAGTGTTCGAAGACATGGCGACGGAAGAGGGCACGCACCGGGCGCGGCTGATCGAACTGCACAAGAAGCGCTTCGGCGACCGCATACCGCTGATCCGGCGGGAACACGTTCGCGGCTACTACGAACGCAAACCGGACTGGCTGGTGCGCCCGCTCGGTGTCGAAAAGGTGCGCGCCCAGGCGGCCGAGATGGAGGCGCAGGCGCACCGGTTCTACCTGAGCGCCGCGCAGCAATGCGAGGACGCCGACACGCGCAAGCTGCTGGGCGAACTGGCGATGGCCGAGGCCGGCCACATGGCAACGGCCGAGGCGCTGGAGCAGAGGCACCTGCCGGAAGACGTGCGCGAGAAGGAGGACCAGCTCGAACGGCGGCAGTTCATCCTGACCTTCGTGCAACCCGGCCTCGCCGGGCTGATGGACGGTTCCGTCTCGACGCTGGCGCCTATCTTCGCCACGGCGTTCGCGACGCAGGATACCTGGACGACCTTCCTGATCGGCCTTTCGGCGTCGGTCGGCGCGGGCATCTCGATGGGATTCACGGAAGCCGCCCATGACGACGGCAAGATATCGGGGCGCGGCTCGCCGCTGCTGCGCGGACTGGCGTCGGGCATCATGACGACGCTCGGCGGGCTCGGCCATGCCCTGCCCTACCTGATCCCGAGTTTCTGGACGGCGACGGGCATCGCGTTCGTGGTCGTGGTGGTGGAGCTGTTCGCAATCACCTGGATCCAGAACCGCTACATGGACACGCCCTGGATGCGGGCGGCGCTTCAGGTCATCCTCGGGGGCAGCCTGGTGTTCGCCGCGGGCATCCTCATCGGCAATGCCTGAGGGCAAGTAACCGCCGATAAACCAAATCCGCGGAAATTCGCGGGAATTGCGAGCCGGAAGGCCGCAATTGCGGTCATTTGCCGCGCTTGTTCATACAGGATTCATACTGGTTTCGGTATATGTGGCCATACACGAACAAAAGGCGGACGATTCCGCTCAAGGACAAGAACAATGGCCTACTTCAAGTCATTCGGACAGACACTGGCGACAATCCGCGATTTCATGTGGCCGGACTACCGTCCGGAACGGCACTACATGCGCGGACCCGGCCCGGCCTGCGCCCGCCGGCAGGCGCACGGCTGATCCCTCACAGGCACTGAATTCCCGGCGAGCGACCGGCGCGCGAAGGCGTCCGGCCGCGGCAACATCCTCTTGCCCGAACTCCTAAAAGACACGTCTCGCCACGACGGCGATCAGACC
>JBAQHA010000756.1:0-2053 GCA_049288075.1 Oricola sp. | reverse complement strand
GGATCGCCGGCCGATCTCGCCGCGCTGCTTGGCCTGCCGGTCGTCTTCGTCGTCGACTGTTCGCACATGGCGCATTCGATCGCGGCTCTTGTCGAGGGCTTCAACAACCACCGCGCGGACGTGCTGATCGCCGGGGTGATCCTCAACCGGGTCGGCAGCCCGCGCCACGAACAGATGCTGCGCGATGCTCTCGACAGCGGCGGCGTGCCGGTGATCGGCGCGGTGCGGCAGGATGCGCTGCTGGCGCTGCCATCGCGCCATCTCGGTCTCGTACAGGCAGGCGAACACGAGAACCTGGAGCGTTTCATCGACAATGCGGCCTTCGCCGTGACCGTCGGCGTCGATCTCGAGCGTATCGCGGGCCTGGCGGCAGTGCGCGGCGACGAGGCCGTGACGGCGGCGGTGCCGCGACTGCCGCCGCTCGGCCAGCGCATCGCCGTGGCGCGCGACGAGGCCTTCGCCTTTTCCTATCCGCATATCCTGGGCGGCTGGCGACGCCATGGCGCGGAAATCTCCTTTTTCTCGCCGCTCGCCGACGAGGCGCCGGCCGCGGATTCCGACGCGGTCTATCTGCCCGGCGGCTATCCGGAACTGCATGCGGGCAGGATATCCGGCGCGGCGCGATTCATCGACGGGCTGCGCGCTGCATCCGGTGCGGGAAAACCGGTCTATGGCGAGTGCGGCGGCTACATGGTGCTCGGCGACGGGCTGGTCGACGCCGATGGCAAGAGGCACGAGATGGCCGGACTGCTTCCGGTCGTCACCAGCTTCGAGAAGCGGCAGCGCCATCTCGGTTACCGGCGACTGGCGCCGCTGGCCGGGTCGCCCTGGCAATTGCGGCTGACAGCGCATGAATTCCACTATTCGACGCTGGTATCGGAGGGAGAGGGCGAGCGGTTGTTTGCCGCCACCGACGCGCGCGGCGAAAATCTCGGCGCGGCCGGGTTGCGGCGCGGGTCCGTCGCCGGTTCCTACATGCACGTGATCGACAGGGCAGACTGATGCAGAGCATCCCCCACGGCGGCGCCCTCGACCGGGCGATCGCGGAGCATGGTGGTCGGCGCGAGGACTGGCTGGATCTTTCGACCGGCATCAACCCGGTCGCCTGGCCGGTGCCGGAATTGGCCGCCGATGTGTGGCAGCGCCTGCCCGGCGACAGCCTGGTGACGGCGTGCCTGGAGGCGGCGCGCGGCTATTACGGCGTTCCCGACGGCGCCGGCATCGTCGCCGCGCCGGGCACGCAGGCGATCATCCAGTGGCTGCCGCATCTGTTCAACTATCTCGACCGAGTGACGATCGTATCGCCGACCTATGGCGAATACGCCCATGCCTTCCACATGGCCGGCGCGAGCATCGAGACGCCGCCGGACCTGTCCGAGGGCGACATCGGCCCGCTCGTGGTGATCGGCCAGCCGAACAATCCGGACGGGCGGGCGTGGCCGGCGGAACGGATCGCCCGGATGATGCGCGGCGAGGGCGGCGTGCGCATGGTGATCGCCGACGAGGCCTTCGCCGATGTCGCGCCGGAGCGATCCGTCGTCGGGCTTACCGGACAGCCGGGCCTGACGGTGCTGCGCTCGTTCGGCAAGTTCTTCGGGCTGGCGGGCGTGCGGCTCGGCTTCGCAATTGGCGATCCGGACGTCATCGCCTCGCTGCGACAGATGATCGGCCCGTGGGCGGTGCCGGGACCAGCACTCGCCATCGGGGCGCAGGCGCTGCAGGACCGCCGCTGGATCGCGTATACACGGGCGCGGCTGTCGGAGGACAGTGCGCGGCTCGCGGATATGCTCGAAAAGGCCGGGTTCGAGATAGCCGGGAAGACCGACCTGTTCGTGCTGGCCGCCCATGACGAGGCGGCGCGCATCGCGAAGAAACTGACGCAACGGCATGTTCTGGTTCGCCCTTTCGATTATGAGCCGCGCTGGCTGCGTTTCGGCCTGCCGGGCGGCACACAGGATCTTGCGAGGCTGGATTCAGCGCTTGCCGGATGCCTCTAAGCGGGGCATGAAGGCGGGGTCATGTATGCCGGGGGCCAGTTCGTCATACTTCTGAT
>JBAQHA010000755.1:0-1713 GCA_049288075.1 Oricola sp. | reverse complement strand
GTCCTAAACTTCTGCATCAAGCCTCTGCGGAGAGGCTCGACGGATCGATCTTGACGCCGGGACCCATTGTCGAGGACAGCGCGATGCGCTTTACATAGGTGCCCTTGGCGCCCGACGGCTTGGCCTTGTTCACGGCGTCCGCGAAAGCGCGAATGTTCTCTTCGAGCGCCTTGGCGTCGAAGGATGCCTTGCCGACGCCGGCGTGCACGATGCCGGCCTTTTCGACGCGGAACTCGACTGCGCCGCCTTTGGAGGCCTTCACGGCTCCGGCGACATCCGGAGTGACGGTGCCGACTTTCGGGTTCGGCATCATGCCACGCGGGCCGAGAACCTTGCCGAGACGACCGACGAGCGGCATCATGTCCGGCGTGGCGATGCAACGGTCGAAATCGATCGTGCCGCCCTGGACGATATCGACCAGGTCTTCCGCACCGACGATGTCTGCGCCCGCGGCCTTTGCTTCCTCTGCCTTGTCGCCGCGTGCGAACACGGCAACGCGGACGGTACGGCCAGTGCCGTTCGGCAGGTTGACCACGCCGCGGACCATCTGGTCGGCATGACGCGGATCGACGCCGAGGTTCATCGCCACTTCAACGGTTTCGTCGAACTTCGCCTTGGCGCGATCCTTGACCATCGAGACAGCCTCGGTGAGCGCGTAAAGCTTGTTACGGTCGACGCCTTCGCGGGTGGCCTGAGTGCGCTTGCCAATCTTTGCCATGATCTCAGCCCTCCACTTCCAGGCCCATCGCGCGGGCGGAGCCTTCGATCATACGCATCGCCGCTTCGATATCGGCGGCGTTCATGTCCTTCATCTTGACTTCGGCGATCGCGCGAATCTTGTCGCGGCCGATCTTGCCGGCGGTCGCCTTGCCGGGCGTCTTGGAGCCGGACTTCAGGTTGGCGGCCTTCTTCAGCATGTAGGACGCCGGCGGCGTCTTGGTTTTGAAGGTGAAGGATTTGTCCTGATAATAGGTGATCACCGTCGGAATCGGCGAACCCTTCTCCATCTCCTGCGTGGCGGCATTGAACGCCTTGCAGAATTCCATGATGTTGATGCCGCGCTGACCGAGCGCAGGTCCGATCGGGGGCGACGGCGTCGCCGACCCTGCGGGAACCTGGAGCTTCAGCTGGCCTGCAATTTTCTTAGCCATTTCTCACTCTCTTCTTGCACTGTGCCGGCTGCCCGGCGGTTCAAAGAGTTGGTGGTACGATCCTGCGTCCGGCTAGAGACGCCATTTCTCCCACCGCTCCCGCGGCCAAAGCCGCTGCGGTCAGCCCTTTTCGACCTGACCGAATTCCAGTTCGACCGGCGTCGCGCGGCCGAATATCGAAACTTCCACCTTGAGGCGCGAACGTTCCTCGTCGACTTCCTGCACCGTTCCGTTGAACGATGCGAACGGACCGTCGGAAACGCGCACCTGTTCGCCGACCTCGAAGGACACGGACGGCTTCGGCCGCTCCACGCCTTCCTGGATCTGCCCCAGGATCTGATCGGCTTCCTTGTCGCTGATCGGCATCGGCTTGTTATCGGAGCCAAGGAAGCCCGTAACCTTCGGCGTGTTCTTGATCAGGTGGAACACATCGTCGGTCAGGTTCGCGCGAACCATCACGTAACCGGGGAAGAACTTGCGTTCCGAATCCACCTTGCGTCCACGACGTACCTCGATGACCTTTTCGGTCGGCACGAGAATTTGCTCGAAGTGACCCCAGAGT
>JBAQHA010000754.1:0-4624 GCA_049288075.1 Oricola sp. | reverse complement strand
GCAAATATGCCAGCGACTCCGCGTCCTGCGCGGCCGAAGTTGAGGAGGCCGAAGGTTATCAGCTGACGGCGACCGGCCTTTACGCCTACGAGTTCGGCTGCACCTTCACGAGTTTCGAGGCCATCCGCTTCGACGACGGCGACAACGATCCCGACCAGTTCATCGGCATCGCGTCGTGCGGTGACGATTCCGGCATCTCGCGCCCCGACATGATCCTGATGATGCCGTCGGGCGAGGACATGCTTTTCCTCACCTCGCAGAACGACTATGCGATCTCGTCTGTCTGGGAGAAGGACGGAGAATCCGGCCTGAAGTGGCTGGTCCAGCGCGAGTTCATGCGGTGCGAGAAATGACCGGCCTACCGGTTTCCATCGCGGTGGAAACGCCGTTGCAGGACGACGTGCGCGCCCTGGTCGCGGCGCTCAACGCCTATCTCATCCCGCTTTCGCCTCGCGAGTTCCAGTTCCAGATGACGGTGGAGCAGATGGCCGGCCCCGAGACGACGCTGTTCGTCGCCCGCGACGCGGACGGCAAGGCCGTGGGCATGGGCGCATTGAAGGTCCACGACGCCACCTTCGGCGAGGTCAAGCGCATGTTCACCGACCCGGCGATCCGCGGCACGGGCATCGGCAAGCTGCTGCTCGCTGCGATCGAGCGGGAGGCGGCTGCCAGGGGCTTGTCCCTGCTGCGCCTCGAGACCGGTTCGACGCCCGGTTTCGAGCCCGCCTGGGCGGTATACGAGCGCTCGGGTTTCGCCCGCTGCGGCGCCTTCGCCGACTATCCCGATTCCGAATACAACGTGTTCTACGAAAAGAAGCTCACCGCATGACCGACCTGACCAGCCTCACCATCGCCGAAGCCCGCGCCAGGCTCGCGGCCCGGGAGTTTTCCGCCTCCGAGCTGACCGAGGCCTATCTGTCCGCCATCGACGCCGCCAACGGCGCGCTTAACGCCTATGTGGCCGTGACGCCGGACAAGGCCCGCGCCATGGCGAAGGCGTCCGACGAGCGGCTGGCCAAGGGCGAGGGACGCGCGCTCGAAGGCATCCCGCTCGGTATCAAGGACCTCTACGCCACCGAGGGCGTCCACACCCAGGCCTGTTCCCATATCCTCGACGGCTTCCTGCCGCGCTACGAATCGACCGTGACGTCGAACCTCTGGGCCGACGGCGCCGTGATGCTCGGCAAATTGAACATGGACGAGTTCGCCATGGGCTCGTCCAACGAGACCTCCTTCTACGGCCCGGTCAAGAACCCGTGGCGCGCCAGGGGCGGCAACAAGGACCTGGTGCCCGGCGGCTCCTCGGGCGGTTCCGCCGCCGCCGTCGCCGCGCATCTGTGCGCCGGCGCGACCGCATCCGATACCGGCGGCTCGATCCGCCAGCCCGCCGCCTTTACCGGCACCGTCGGCATCAAGCCGACCTATGGCCGCTGCTCGCGCTGGGGCATGGTCGCCTTCGCCTCGTCGCTGGATCAGGCCGGTCCGATCGCCCGCGATGTGCGCGACGCCGCGATCATGCTGAAGTCCATGGCCTCCGTCGACGACAAGGACACCACCTCCGTCGACCTGCCCGTGCCGGATTACGAGGCCGCCCTCGGCCGCTCGGTCAGGGGCATGAAGATCGGCATTCCCGCCGAATACCGCATGGACGGCATGCCCGACGAGATCGAGAAGCTCTGGCAGCAGGGCATCGCCTGGCTGAAGGACGCCGGCGCCGAGATCGTCGATATCTTCCTGCCGCACACCAGATACGCCCTCCCGGCCTATTACATCGTCGCCCCGGCCGAGGCCTCGTCCAACCTCGCCCGTTACGACGGCGTGCGCTACGGCTTGCGCGAGCAGGGCCGCGATATCACCGAAATGTACGAGAACACACGCGCCGCGGGCTTCGGCGCCGAGGTCAAGCGCCGCATCATGATCGGCACCTACGTGCTGTCGGCCGGCTACTACGACGCCTATTACCTGAAGGCCCAGAAGGTGCGCACGCTGATCAAGCGCGACTTCGAGACCGTCTTCGATGCGGGCGTCGACGCGGTGCTCACGCCGGCGACCCCATCGGCCGCCTTCGGCATCGCCGACCAGGAGATGAACGCCGATCCGGTGAAGATGTACCTGAACGACATCTTCACCGTGACGGTGAACATGGCCGGCCTTCCGGGCATCGCCGTCCCTGCAGGCGTCGACGGCTCCGGCCTGCCGCTCGGCCTGCAGCTGATCGGCAAGCCCTTCGAGGAAGAGACCCTGTTCCGCGCCGCCCATGCCATCGAGCAGGCGGCAGGCAGGTTCGCGCCGGAGAAGTGGTGGTAGGCCGAAGCCCTACATCGTCCCGCGCATCGACAGGAAGCCCGCCGGCGCGACCGGCTTGATGTCGCAGCGGTTCAGCAGCTTCACCGCCGCGACCGATGCCTGGATCCCGGCGATGTCCGCGCCGGGCGCGGGCTTGGCGCCGGGCAGGGACGGGCGCAGCGCGTCGAGTGCCGACTGGCGGTCGGCGGAGCCGAGCATGCGCATGCCCTTGTCGAAACACTCGCAGGCAAACGTGATTTCGGAATTCGTCCTGGCCGGCGCGTTGCGGCCGTAATCGGCCACGCAGGCTCCATAGTCGGGACCGCGCACATAGACCTTGGAGTCGAACTTGCGCATCGTGGTGCGGAAAAGGCGTCCCGCGTCGGCGGCGACATCGCCGACCGAGCCCACCTGTCCCGTGCCGCGCAGATAGGCGAGCCCGCCGCCGATCGCGCCGGACACGAGTATCGCGCCGATAAGGGTCGCCTTGAAACCCACAACATCTCCCGCTTTTTCGCGAATATCCGTCATCTCTGTGAAGAATTTGTTGTATTGATCCGTCAGGCTTTTGCGTTTTGCTTAAACAGGCCGGTAACCGTGACGGCTGCCGCGCCCCCAAGCCAGGCGAGGAAAGGAAAACAGGATGGCCGATGACACCGGAAGCCTGGTCAGGGCACTGGACCATCTTCGATCCGGCGATTTCGCGGTCGGTCCGGATTGGGAAAAGGCGCACGAAATCTGCCAGGAGCATGAAGGCGAACCGGCCTTCGACTGGGTGCACGCGCTCTGCCACCGCATCGAGGGCGACGACTGGAACGCCGGCTACTGGTACCGCCGCGCCGGCCGCGACAGGCGTCCGGGGTCGGTCGAGGAGGAATGGCGCGCGATCCGGCGCGAGATCGCGCCCGCGGCCTAACGGCGGCTCGGGCATATCCAGCGCGGGAGTTCTGTGTAAAATCGCACAGCCGTCATGCATATTTTCCGCAAGGTGAATGACTGTTCGCCGTCAGGCGTTTCGCCACAGGGCATCAAGGAGGCGTCATGTTCAGCAGATTTCTGGCAGCCACGGCTGCAATGCTCGTCTTCGGCGCCGGTTCCGCGCTCGCCGCGGACCGGGCCATCATCGTCATGGATGCCTCCGGCTCCATGTGGGGCCAGATCGGAGGCAGGACCAAGATCGAAATCGCCCGCGAGACCCTCGCGGGCGTTTTGCCGTCCATTCCCGACGACATGGAACTGGGCCTGATCGCCTATGGTCATCGCGAGAAGGGGCTTTGCTCGGACATCGAGGAGATCGTCGCGCCCGCGCCGGGCACCCGCGCCGAGATCGGGGCCGCCGTCGACAAGCTCAATCCGAAGGGCAAGACCCCGCTCACGCAAGCGGTTCGCCAGGCGGCCGACGCGTTGAAATACACCGAGGACAAGGCGACCGTTATCCTCGTCACCGACGGGATCGAGACCTGCGAGGCCGATCCCTGCGCTGTGGCGAGCGAACTGGAAAAGGCCGGCGTCGACTTCACCGTCCACGTCGTCGGCTTCGGCCTGTCGGAGGAGGAGGGCAAGCAGGTCGCCTGCCTCGCCGAGAACACCGGCGGCCGCTACCTGCCGGCAAGCGATGCCACCGAACTGACGGACGCCCTGACCCAGACTGTCGCCGCGGCTCCGCCTGCGCCGGAGCCGACGCCGGAACCGGAAGCCATAGCCGAAAACGTCGCTATCAACGCGGTGCTGATAGAGGGCGGCCCCGATTACGACCTCAACGGCCGTTGGGACTTCTTCCCGATGAACGGCGACACCGCATCGAAGAAGTCGATCGAGGGCGGCTACGGCAAGTCATTCAAGGTGACGCTCGAACCGGGCCGTTACCTGCTCCGCTACGACCAGGACATGGCGGTCGCCGAGACAGTCGTCGAGGTCGAACCCGGTGAGAAGATCGAACGCGATCTGGTGCTCGATGCCGGCGTTCTGAGCGTCTCCGTCCATCCGGGCGAGGGCCAGGACGTCGACGATTCCGCCCGTTTCGACGTCGCGGTCGGCGGGGCCAAGGGCGGCGGTTACGGCAAGGGCACGCTGGTCATGCCGGCGGGCGAAGTGAAGTTGACGGCCGAGATCGGCACCGGCAAGGCCGAGGACAGCTTCACGCTTGCGCCCGGCGAGATCGCCGAGCGCAAGATCGTCGTCGGCGTCGGCCTGCTCGGCATCGAGGCGACCTACTCCGACGGCGGCCCGGCGGTCGATGCCGGCGGCCTGCGGGTCGATGTCCTGTCGGCCGCGAAATCGCTCGACGGCAAGCGCAAGAACATCGACGGCGGCTACGGTCCCGGCAACAAGTTCAAGC
>JBAQHA010000753.1:0-3949 GCA_049288075.1 Oricola sp. | reverse complement strand
CATGATCGTCCGCGTCCTCGACGGTTTGCGCCAGGCGGGACCGGACGGCGATAACTCCGGCATCGAGGGCGCCGTGAAAAAAGATGTGATTGCGCTGACCGAGCGCTTTCCGATCTACGGTTATCTGGGATAGCGGGCCGGCATGCGCTGCCCCTTTTGCCAGTCCCTCGATACCCAGGTGAAGGACAGCCGGCCCGCCGAAGACGGGTCGGCGATCAGGCGTCGCCGCGTCTGCCCGGATTGCGGCGGCCGCTTCACCACCTTCGAGCGCGTCCAGCTTCGCGACCTTTACGTGATCAAGAAGAGCGGCCGCAAGGTGCCCTTCGACCGTGACAAGCTCGCGCGATCCTTCGAGGTGGCGCTGCGCAAGCGCCAGATCGATCCCGAGCGCGTCGAGCGCGCCGTGTCCGGCATCGTCCGTCAGCTGGAATCCTCCGGCGAGCAGGACATACCGGCCGAAGACATCGGCACGCTGGTGATGGAGGCGCTCAAGGGGATGGATGACGTCGCCTATGTGCGCTTTGCTTCGGTCTACAAGAACTTCCGCGAACCGCAGGACTTCCAGGATCTGCTCGGGGAACTCGGCGGCAATTTGCCGCCGGTGCCCGAGTAACCGGTTGCGCCGACCGGGGATTAGCGCCACTTTCGCGCCACGATGGAACAAGCAACAGACCTCGACCGCCGCTTCATGGCGGCCTGCATTCGCCTTTCGCGCCGCCATCTCGGCCAGACGGGAACGAACCCGTCCGTCGGCACGCTGATCGTCGCGGGCGAGGGCGAAGACGCCGTGATCGTCGGCAGCGGCATCACGGCGATCGGCGGGCGGCCGCATGCCGAGACGATTGCGCTCGCCGAGGCGGGTGAGGCGGCGCGCGGCGCCACGGCCTATGTCACGCTCGAACCCTGCGCCCATCATGGCCGCACTCCGCCCTGCGCCGAGGCGCTGGTCACGGCGGGCGTCCGCCGCGTCGTTGCCGCCGCCACCGACCCCGACGAAAGGGTTTCCGGCAAGGGCTACGACATCCTGCGCGCCGCCGGCATCGAAGTCGTGCCCGGCGTGCTCGCCGAGGAGGCGCGTTCGGTGCTCTCGGCCTATTTGACTCGATCCGCGAACAAACGCGCGCAAGTGACTCTCAAGCTTGCGGTTTCCGCCGACGGCATGATCGGCCGCGCCGCCGCGGGCCAGGTGCCGAT
The DNA here is from genome assembly GCA_049288075.1 of Oricola sp. Taxonomy (GTDB): domain Bacteria; phylum Pseudomonadota; class Alphaproteobacteria; order Rhizobiales; family Rhizobiaceae; genus Oricola. Next base: position 2,755 of record JBAQHA010000753.1, on the reverse strand, counting down.
CACCGGCGATGTCGCCCGCGCCCAGAGCCACGTCATGCGCGCCGAGCACGACGCGATACTGGTCGGCATCGGCACGGCGCTCGCCGACAATCCGGAGCTGACCTGCCGGCTGCCGGGCCTTGGCCATCGTTCGCCGTTGCGCATCGTTCTCGACAGCCAGGCGCGCCTGCCGCTGGATTCGCGCCTCATGCGCTCCATCGGCGATGCGCCGCTCGCCATCGCCACCGTCGCGCCCGCGTCGCCACGCGCCCAGCTCCTCGAGGGCGCCGGCGCTCGCCTGATCGCCTGCGAGGAGCATGATGGCCGCGTCGCCCTGCCGGAACTCATCGACGATCTCGCCGCCCAGGGCGTCCAGAGCCTGCTGGTCGAAGGCGGGGCGGTCGTCGCCAGGACCTTCCTCGACGACGGGCTGGCCGACAGGATCGTGCTGTTCGAAAGCGACGTCGTCGTCGGCGCCAACGGCATCGCGGCGCCCTTTACCCGCGCCAGCTTGGCCGACGGATATCGGCCGAACGGGGAATGGGTGTTCGGCGCGGATCGCTGCTACGAATTCACGCGGGAGAGCTGAGTGTTTACCGGGATTGTCACCGACATCGGCCGTGTCGCCGAAATCTCCGAACGCGACAAGGGCCGGCGGCTGCGCATCGAGACCGCCTACGATCCAAGAAGCATTGACATCGGCGCTTCCATCGCCTGCTCTGGAGTTTGCCTGACGGTCGTCGCCAAGCCGGAGCAGGTGTCCAACGCGCGCTGGTTCGAGGTCGAGGCCTGGGAAGAAGCGCTGCGGTTGACCACGATCTCCGGCTGGACGGCCGGCACGCACGTCAACCTGGAACGCGCGATGAAGGCCGGCGACGAGTTCGGCGGTCACATGGTCTCGGGCCATGTCGATGGCAAGGCGAAAATAGTCGCGCGCAAGGACGAGGGCGAGGCGGTGCGGTTCTTCATCGAGGCGCCGAGGGATCTGTCGCGCTACATCGCGCCCAAGGGTTCCGTTGCGCTCGACGGCACGTCGCTGACCGTAAATTCCGTCGATGGCGATGTCTTCGACGTCCTTCTGATCCGCCATACGCTCGAGGTCACGACCTGGGGCGAGCGGGCCGTCGGCGACGCCGTCAATCTCGAAATCGACCAGATGGCGCGGCACGTCGAACTGTACCTGAAACGCCTTGCGGACCAAGCCAAAGAGGGGTAGGCCACCGCCTGCGCCCGAAACTCCGGAGACCCTCTTCATGGCCGATGACGTACCGCATTTGCTGATCGTGGAAGCGCGCTTCTACGAGGGCCTGTCAGAGGCTTTGCTCGAAGGCGCGAAGGCGGCCCTCGACGAAGCGGGCGCGACCTATGACGTCGCCACCGTGCCTGGCGCGCTGGAAATTCCGGCCGCCATCTCCTTCGCCCTCGAGGGCAATCTGGACTATGAGGGCTTCGTCGCGCTCGGCGTCGTCATCCGTGGCGAGACCTACCATTTCGAGATCGTGGCCAATGAATCGAGCCGCGCTTTGATGAATCTCGCCGTCAGGGAAGCTGTCGCCATCGGCAACGGCATTTTGACCGTTGAGAACGAGGCGCAGGCCTGGGCGCGCGCGCGCCGCGAGGACAAGGACAAGGGCGGCGCGGCCGCCAAGGCCGCGCTGACGATGATCGAACTGCGCCGGCAGATGGGCGTCGATGACTAAGGCCAATAGCAGGAAGCCGGGCGCGAAATCCGGCGACGGCACACCGAAGCCCGCCAACAAGCGCGGCGCGGCCCGGCTTGCTGCCGTCCAGGCGCTCTACCAGATGGATGTCGCCGGAAGCGGCGTGCTCGAGACAGCCGCCGAATACGAGACTTTCCGTCTCGGCAAGGAGATCGACGGCGAGCAGTATCGCGAGGCCGATCCGGCGTGGTTCCGCTCGATCCTGTCGGGCGTCGTCTCGCGCCAGAAGCAGCTCGATCCGATCATCAGCAATGCGCTGACCGAGGACTGGCCGCTGTCGCGCCTGGATTCGACCTTGCGCGCGATCCTCAGGGCAGGGGCTTACGAGCTGACCGCCATCAAGGATCTGCCGCCCGCCGTCGCGATCTCCGAATATGTCGATATCGCCAAGGCGTTCTACGAGGACGGCGAGGAGCCGCGCCTCGTCAATGCCGTGCTCGACCGCATCGCCAGGGACGTGCGCGAAACCAGGCAGGCCGGGAACTGACGACCATGAGCGAGACCTCGGTAGCTTCCGCGAAACGCATCGCCCTGACGCTGGCCAGCGCGCAGGCGATCATCGGCGCGGCGGCGCCGATCTCGATTTCGCTCGGCGGTCTCGGCGGAAAATACCTGCTCGCCGTCAACAATTCCCACGCCGCGCTGGCGACGGCCCCGGTCACCGGCTTCAATGTCGGCGTCGCGCTCGGCGCGTTGCCCGCCGCGTTGCTGATGCGCATGCTCGGCCGCCGCTTCGGCTTCATGTCCGGCGCGATGGTGACCGCGCTCGGCGGCGCGATTGCGGCGATTGCCCTGTTCCAGCTGAACTTCTGGCTCTTTGCCGCCGGGCTCATGGTGGTCGGCATGGGCGGTTCCTTCGTCCAGCAATACCGGTTCGCCGCCGCCGACAATTCGCCGCCGCATTTCCGCCCGCGCGCAATATCCTGGGTGCTCGGCGGCGGCGTTTTCGCCGCCGTGATCGGCCCGCAAACGGTGGTCTGGACGCGCGACCTGTTCGCCCCTGTCGAGTTTGCCGGCGCCTTTGTCTCGATGATCGGGCTCGCGCTTATCGGTAT
>JBAQHA010000752.1:0-1906 GCA_049288075.1 Oricola sp. | reverse complement strand
GCACGATCCCGGAGATGGGCAGGTTCTGCATCTCCTGCGGCTGGCAGGCGTTGCCGGCGGCGAACCCCTTGCCGCGCTGGTCCCGCTCGATCTCGACGGCCTCGACCGGCTCGAAGCCGTCGAGCGTCTGCTCAAATCCCTGCTTGGCCGTGCTGTCCCGCCCGATGCCCGCCTGACCAAGCAGCAACGCCGGCGTGCCCGCCACATGCTGCAAGCGGTCGACGGGCGCATGAACGGCGCGACCTACCGCGAGATCGCGGGCGTCATTTACGGCGTGTCCCGCGTTGCATCCGATCCCTGGAAGTCCTCGGCGCTGCGCGACGCGACCATGGACCTTGTCAAGGATGCCCTCGCCATGATCGCCGGGGGCTATCGCGTTCTCCTGCGCCATCGCCGCCGATCCTGATCCGATGTCGGCAGAGGGGGTGCGATTTTGGCATTCCCTTGTTCGCACTCCCCCCTCGCGGCTCTCCTTCGCCACCGTGGCCTGCGTCCGCCGCTCATTGCCAGCGGCCTCAACCAACCCACGGAGGCCCCGATCATGTCGCCCAATCTCGCCGGCTTGCCGCCGCGCTTTCTCAGAACTCCCGAAGCCGCGCGTTTCCTCGGTCTCTCCGGCCGGACGCTGGAAAAGCACCGCACTTATGGAACCGGCCCGGCCTATCGCAAGCTCGGGGGCCGCGTCGTCTATGCGATCGAGGACCTACAGGCCTGGGCCGATCGGGGCGCCGTCACCTCGACCTCCGACCCGCGTGGGTCTGTGCTGCCCGCCAAGCGCCATGAACCCGCACCGGCGGCCCAGGCCGGCCGCACCCGTCGCTGAGACGTCCGATCATGAAGCGGCGCCGCCTCATCACCTCGACCGAGCGGGCCAGGCTCGATCCCTTCATCGTTGCGACCGGCGACGCCAGCCCCCGCGATCAGCGCGATCTCATGGAGCGGCCGTTCTTCTCGCTCGCCAAGGCCAAGCGCATCGCGCCGATCCTTTATGAGACCGGCGGTGTTCGCGTCGAGGTCTTCGCCGTGCCCGAGCACGGCATGGCGACCATCTGGGATGCCGACATCCTCATCTGGGCCGCCTCGCAGATCGTCGAGGCCGAGAATATCGGTCTCCAGACCTCGCGCTTCCTGCGCTTCACACCCTATCAGCTCCTGACATCGATCGGCCGCGAAACCGGCCAGCGCGACTACAAGCTGCTGAAGGGCGCGCTCACCCGCCTGCAATCGACCGTCATCCGCACCACCATCCGCCAGGGCGAGCATTGGCGCCGCCACCAATTCTCCTGGATCAACGAATGGGAGGAATGCGTCACGCGCGACGGCCGCGTCGAGGGCATGGAGTTCGTGCTGCCAGACTGGTTCTATCGCGGCGTCACCGACCGCTCGCTGGTGCTCACCATCGACCCGGCCTATTTCCGGCTGACGGGCGGCATCGAACGCTGGCTCTACCGTGTCGCGCGCAAGCACGCCGGCCGCCAGCCGCGGGGCTGGATTTTCGAGTTCGCCCATCTCCATGAAAAGTCCGGCAGCCTCATGCGCGTCTCCGACTTCGCGCTTCAGCTCCGGCGCATCGTCCCGCGCCAGCCGCTGCCCGGCTATCGGCTGCACATCGAGCGCAAAGGTCGGCGCGAGCTGCTGCGCATCCTGCCGGCGAAGTCTTCGATAGGACCTGTGGACGGCGCTGTGGACGCGGTCGGGACTTCGCACGCAAACGGTATCGGGATTTCGCACGCAGGGCCATCGGGACTTCGCACGCAGAGATCGCAGTTAAGTCTCTGGCCGGAAACGACGATTCCGGGCCTTAACTTAGAATCTAACAGAGAATCTAACTCTTATGTTGCGCGCAGCGATGTGGAAAACACCGTCGCTGCCGCCATCAACGGGCTCCTGCGAAAGACATCCGGGG
>JBAQHA010000751.1:0-1796 GCA_049288075.1 Oricola sp. | reverse complement strand
GCGTCGGCGAAGGCCGACCGCAGAAGCAGCGACGGCCGGGTTTTCACCTGCCCGTCAAAAAGCGCCCGCCGAAAGCGTTCGATGTCTTCGGAGCCGTCTTTCCATCCGAAGCCGCGCCATATGAACGGGACTCTGGACAGCCCGGCGCCGTTCATGGCTTCCACGAATTCCGCGTGCCGGAATCGATCGCCGACGATTGAGGAAATGGTGGAGCCCTCGACCAGTTTGACGACGCTGGCCAGCCATGGACCGGGCGGAACCGTGTTATCGCCGAGCGTCGTTAGCTCGCCCCGTTCTTGCATTTCGACATAGCGCCCCGACACACCATCCGATGCGCCGCGATCGGCCAGGGAAGGAATTGCAGGGAACGTGCCCACCGCCTCCAGACGGCCCGTCTGTGGCCAGTAGAACGCCGCCGCCGACATTGAACGGGAGCCGCCAAGGTCAACGCCAAGAATACACTCGCCCTCGCGGGCCGGCAGATCGTCGGGAGAGACTTCGGCGGAAAGCCATTCGTCCACAGTGACAAGCACGGAACGGTCGTCGGTGCTTACACGCTCGTTGCGGTTCAAGTTTCGGAAGCTGGATAGAGCCGAGCCGCCGCGAGCAATCGCGCGCCGGGCCTGCGCCTGGAGCCATTCCAGCGATGAACCGATACCTTCAGCGGCCCCAGGATTGGCAATTAGCAGGCTTTCCGCGTCGTCGGCAGGCAAGCCGAAGGGCGGGCGATGCTCCTGCACGTACGTTCCCGGAGGAGGTTCATCGAGCCATCTGGAAAACGTGTTCGCGTCATCGGGCGCGCTGGTCGAGATTATCAAGCACCGGCCGCCGCGCTTGCCGAGACCGGACAGAATCGCGTTTTCGAGATTGTCGCCCTTCTCCCTGTCCCACGCGGCCCGCTCGTCAAGAATGGCAAGGTTAGGAGCGCCGCCCAATATCGACTTGCCGTCAGCCGCAATACAGCGCGCTAGCCCGCCTCCGTTGCCGCTATATTCCACCTCCAGTCGCTGGCCGCGCCGGATGGCAAACAGTGCCTGTTCCTCGGCGGGCAGAGACTCTACGAAGCCCACCAGAAAATTGAAGGCGATTTTAGCCTGGTCCCTGTTACGGGCCGCGAGGATAATTTCCCGCTTTGGCTGGTTATCCCATTGGCCCTTCACCGCGCCGAGCGCCATCCCGGACGCGAGAGCCGTCTTGGCATTGCCACGCCCAATAGAGAGACATGCCACCATGTTCTCGGGATCCAGCGCACCGCTAACAAAGTCCTTCTGGAATTCCGCCAGCTTCAGCGGCTTTCCAGCGTTCGGACCTTCCGGAATCTTGAGGGTTTCAAGGAAGGCAATGGCGATTTCGGCCGGCGATTTTTTCTTAGACTTTTTTGGGGAATGTGAATGAAGCAGTTCCACACCGGTCCCTGCTTTCGAGCGTTTTTGGGGTATTGGGACCATCAGGACTCGGCCGTCGTGTCGGCGCATTGACAAAGCCACATCGCCGTCGCGGGATCGACTTCGATCTCCACGATGATCCACCATCCACCCTCGATGTTTATCTTATCGAGGCGCTTGGGCGCGACTGCGAGCGTGCCGGCCAGCAGTTCGATCTTTGCGGCCGTGCGAGGGATGCCAGACAAGCCAGCTAGGACGCTCTCAAAGCTGCCCTTAAGGCCTTCGCAGGCGACTGACGGGCCGTATGTGGGTACAGGGTTGCCATACCCATCGTCGCCACCGAGCGAGTACGGCCAGAGCGTTGCGCTCCGTAGCTCACCGGCGAGCGCCGCAGTCACGTCGGCCCTGAGG
>JBAQHA010000750.1:0-1895 GCA_049288075.1 Oricola sp. | reverse complement strand
GCCCGGATTGAACTCCTTGCCGGCGAGGTCCTGCAGCGACGCGATGCCGGCGTCCTTGCGCACGACGACGTTCTGCGGCGCCGAGGCGTAGACCCACAGCATCAGCGGTTGGTAGGCCTTGCCCTCGAACTCGCCGCGGCCGTTGAAGACGTCGTAGGCAACGTTGGTGGTGACGAGGCCGAGATCGACCTGATCGCGCTGCAGGCGGCGCAGGTTGTCCAGCGTCGCGCCCGTCTCGACCACGTTGGCCTCGACGCCTTCGACCTTCTCGTTGATCAGCTTGGAGACGGCGACGAAATAGCCGTAGTGGCTCGACGACGCCGAGGTGGTGCCGATGGCGAGCTTCTGGGTCTGCGCGGCGGCGGGCGAGGCGAGCACCGCTGCCGCCAAGAGGGCAGTTGCGATCTTCTTCATGTCAGTCCTCCCATTTTTTGGTTGGTTTGATGAATATCGCCCGTCGTCTCGCCCGGCCGTTCGGCCAGCAATGCGGCGGGAATGTCGATTTCGAGGGAAAGCAGGCGGAACGAGGCGGTCTTGCCGTGGCTGTCGAGCGCCAGGGCCGCGTTGACGCCGCCTTCCAGCGCATCGTCCAGCACGAAGTTGAGCGCCATGAGTTTGGGCAGCTCGTAGCGCCGCACCGCGGTCACGCCGCGATGGCGGAAAAGCGCGTGGACGCGCGCTTCCGTGACTTCCCTCAGCAGCACAGGCCAGGCTTCCGGCCTGTAGGCGATCACGGAGATGTTCTGGCGATTGCCCTTGTCCCCCGAGCGACCGTGGGCGATCCGGTGCAACGCGGCCCGCACAATGGCACTCATGCCGCGCGCCTCACGAATTGCAGCCGGTTCACGCCCGCACCCTGTCCCGGGCAACGCGTTCTCACGTCCATTGCTTTCCTCCGCATTCAACGTCGGAAATATTATCGATAATGTCAACGATAATTGTATCGGGTATCGCTTTCGGCTAGATTGGCGCCATGAGCAGAGCAATTGCCAAAGCCGGTGCCGCCAGCAGCGACGGCAGACGCCAGCCGCAAGGCTGGAATCAAGTCTACGAGGTGTTGCAGATGGACCTCATGCTGGGCCGCCTTCACCTGCGCGAACGCCTGGTGGAGGACGACCTCATCCTACGCTTTAACGCCACACGGCATGCCGTCCGGCGCGCGCTCGACGAGCTGGAAAAGGAAGGCCTTGTGCTTCGCCAGCCGAACCGGGGCGTTCGGGTGCGCGACTTCACGCAGGAAGAAGTCGAGAATCTCTACGAGATCCGCGATGCGCTGGAGACTCTTGCCGCCTCGCGCGTGACGCTGCCGGCGGCCCCAGAATTCGTCAAAGACCTGAAAACGCTCGCTGCGGCACATGAACAGGCGTCGAACGCGCAGCGCTATGTCGAGGTCTTCCGGATGAACAATGCCTTTCACGAAAAGCTTTACTCCGGCGCGGGCAATCCGGAGCTCGCTGCCGCCATAAAGCACTATTCGCTGATGACCCAGCCGATCCGCAGCCGCGGTTTCGCCGACGACCAGTTACGGCATATCGCGATCCGCGAACACTGGCAGATGGTCGACGCCATTGAGCAGGGCGAGTCCGAGCGGCTCGTGTGGCTCTGCCGCACCCATATCCGCTGGCCGAAGGAATTTTACCTGCGCGCCAACAGCGCGGCCGACGCCGACTCCCTCCCCCGCGAGGCCTCTGCCCCATGACCTACCGCATCGGCTCAGGCGCCGGCTTCTCGGGCGATCGCATCGATGCGGGGCTGCCGGTGGTCGAAGCGATCGCCGCGGCCGGCAACGGCGGCGCCATCATCTTTGAAACTATCGGCGAGCGCACGCTGGCGCTCGGCCCTCTGGCGCGCCGGCAGGATCCGGCGCTGGGCTACGAGCCGCTGCTCGCCGACTA
>JBAQHA010000749.1:0-5612 GCA_049288075.1 Oricola sp. | reverse complement strand
GCGCTGGTGTTCCTGCCCGATCCTTCCAGTAACTTCATCCTAACCGAAGCGGCCGGTGATGTAGTCCTGGGTTCTCTTCTCGGACGGATTGGTGAAGATCGTCTTCGTTTCGTCAACCTCGACGAGTTCGCCGAGATGGAACATCGCCGTGCGTTGCGAAACGCGGGCGGCCTGCTGCATCGAGTGCGTCACGATGACGATCGTATAGTTCTCGCGCAACTCGTCGATCAGTTCCTCCACCTTGGCGGTGGCGATCGGGTCGAGCGCCGAGCACGGCTCGTCCATCAGGATGACTTCCGGCGAGACGGCGATGGCGCGAGCGATGCACAGGCGCTGCTGCTGGCCGCCGGACAGGCCGGTACCGGGCTCCAGCAGACGATCCTTGGCCTCTTCCCAGAGGCCGGCGCTGCGCAGGCTCTGCTCGACCAGATTGTCGAGATCGGCCTTGGACTTCACCAGGCCGTGGATGCGCGGGCCATAGGCGATGTTCTCGTAGATCGACTTCGGAAACGGGTTCGGCTTCTGGAACACCATGCCGACACGGGCGCGCAGTTCGACGACGTCGATCGCCGGATCGTAGATATCCTCGTTGTCGAGGGTGATCTTGCCGCTCACGCGGCAACCGTCAATGGTGTCGTTCATCCGGTTCAGGCAACGCAGGAAGGTCGACTTGCCGCAGCCCGACGGGCCGATAAGCGCGGTCACCTGACGTTCGTAAATGTCGAGATCGACATCGAACAGCGCCTGCTTGGCGCCGTAGAAGACAACGACTTTTTCGCCCTTCATCTTGGTGACGGGGGCGCCGGCGGCCTTGGCGGTCGTGGCCGGCTTGTTTGCGAAAACCTGATCGGCCTCAACTTTCATCGCACTTTTCTCCATGGTCTTACCACCGTCTCTCGAAACGACGACGCAGGAATACGGCCACGGCGTTCATCACAATGAGAAACGCGAGCAGGATCAGGATCGCCGCAGATGTCTTCTGCTGGAATGCGGGCTCCGGGAAGTCCGCCCACATATAGATTTGCACAGGTAGAACGGTGGCGGGATCGGTGAAACCACCGGGAATATCTACGATGAAGGCCACCATTCCGATCATCAGCAGCGGTGCTGTCTCGCCGAGCGCCTGCGCCATGCCGATGATCGTGCCTGTCGAGATCCCGGGCATGGCAAGCGGCAGGACGTGATGGAACACCGTCTGGATCTTCGAGGCGCCGACGCCGAGCGCGGCCTCGCGGATGGACGGGGGAACCGCGCGCAGCGCCGCGCGGCCGGCGATGATGATGGTCGGCAGCGTCATCAGCGCCAGCACCAAGCCGCCGACCAACGGAGCGGAACGGGGCATTCCGAGCCAGTTAATGAACACTGCAAGGCCGAGCAGACCGAAGACGATCGACGGCACGGCGGCGAGGTTGTTGATGTTGACCTCGATGAATTGCGTGATCCGGTTCTTGGGTGCGAACTCTTCCAGATATATGGCCGAGGCGACGCCGATAGGGAATGACAGAAGCATCGTCACGATCATCGTCAACGCCGAACCGATAACTGCCCCCCAGATGCCCGCAAGCTCGGGCTCGCGGCTGGCGCCGGTCATCAGGAAAATGGAGTTCAAGGTGGATTCGATCCGGCCGTTTGCCTTCAGATGATCGATCCAGGCGATCTCGCGATCGGATATCTTGCGAAGCACTTGCGGCTTGGCGATGCGCACCAGGTTCCAGGAACCACTGGCGGCGGGGTCCATACTGTCGAGCGGGACCGCCGTCTCGCCTTTCGCGACGTCGTTCTGGATCTCATCGAGAATGATGGTTCCGCCGTTGATATACAAGAAGTAGCTCGCGAAATCGTCCGTCAGCGCCTCACTGCCGCCGCTGCGCGACGCACGTTCCCTCAAGGCGCTTGCCTCTCCTGTCAGCCGCGTGCTGTCGGCCCTGAACGAGGCCACCCGATTCCGAAACTCGTCGATCTGAGCCGCGAGCCGCGCCTTGTCGCCGGCGTCGGCCGTCGCAGCAAGTGTTTGCCGCAAAGACGACAGCCGCTGCTCGTCGCGTTCGGAGGCCGAAGTCAGACGGTCCGCATTTTCGGCCAAGGCATCCGCCTGCCGTGCCAGGTCGGTTTTAATTGCCTGCAGGATCGACCCGAAGGCATTCGCCTCGACGATCACCGAAACGCTGCCGGAGGTCGCCGAAGGCGTGGCCCTGCCGTTAGGGAAGATCGGCGCATCCTTGCGCGCCTCCAACCCCTTCAGATAAAGGTCGGCGAAATCATCCAGCGGCACCTGAAATGCATATTCGGCGCCCGCGATCGAGGGGTCCGCCTCAATCTTCTGACGCAGCAAGGTGCCCGAACCCGTCGACAGCAAGCCGCGCAGGAGCCGGCGATCCTGCCGGCCCTCAACGCCGGGAAATTCAGTGTAGAGAGCGTCCTGGACGATCGCGTCGAAATTTCCCGCCTCGACCTTCTCTTTCGCAAGGTCGAGGTTCAGCAACAGGTAGTTCTGCCGGAAAGCCGGAATACCCTCGGTGACGATCGTCGAGAGGAGCAGAACCAGGAATATCCCGGAAACAATCACTGCCCCGGCGCCGAGCCACTTGAACCAGCTCTCGGTCCTGTAGCGTTTCGCAAGGCGACGACGGGCAGCATCGCCGGTGTGCAGGCTGTTCGTCGTGCGCGACGACTGTGCGATGACCGTGTCAGTCATATTGTTCCCGATATTTCTGGACGACGCGAAGCGCGATGATGTTCAGGGTTAGCGTTATGGCGAAAAGCACCAAGCCGAGCGCGAAGGCAGCCAAGGTCTTGGCGCTGTCGAACTCCTGGTCGCCGACGAGCAGGGTGACGATCTGCACGGTCACCGTCGTGACCGCCTCCAGAGGATTGCCGGTCAGATTGGCGGCAAGGCCCGCGGCCATAACCACGATCATCGTCTCGCCGATCGCACGGCTCACCGCGAGCAGCAGAGCGGAAACGATACCCGGCAACGCGGCCGGAAGGACCACTTTCCGGATGGTCTCGGATTTCGTCGCGCCAAGTCCGGCCGAACCGTCCCGCAGCGACTGCGGTACGGCGTTGATCACATCGTCGGAAAGCGAGGAGACGAACGGAATGATCATAATGCCCATGACAATACCGGCGGCGAGGGCCGATTCCGACGACACGCTCATTCCGACCGATTCGCCGAGGTTACGGAAGAACGGGGCGACCGTCAGGGCCGCGAAGAAGCCGTAGACCACGGTCGGGATCCCGGCGAGGATTTCCAGCATCGGCTTGGCGAAGGCGCGCACCCGGGACGACGCATAGTCGGACAGGTAGATCGCGGCCATCAGACCGATCGGCGCCGCCACCGCCATCGCGATGACGGTAATCAGCAAGGTGCCCGCGAACAGCGGCACCATCCCGAAGACATCGGCATTGGCCGCCGCAGCATCGGTGCCGGCGCCCTCGAAGGCGCTCTGCGGGCTCCAGTGCAGGCCGAACAGGAAGCTCAGGAACGGCACCTTCTGGAAGAAGCGGATCGATTCGAAGAGCAGCGACAGTACGATGCCGATCGTGGTGACGATGGCGACCGCCGAGCACAGGATCAGGATCACGCGGATGGTGCGCTCGACAATGTTGCGGGCGCGAAAGCTCGCGGCGATGCGTGTGCGCCCTCGAAGGAAGCCCGCCACCACGAACAGCGCCACGAAGCCTGCGAGCAGACCATTCGAACGCCATTTCATCACCTGCAATAGCTCCGCCGCCGCCTGTTTGATTTCGTCGGTGAAACCGACGATCCCTCCGAACGCCAAGGCGCGGGCGTCACGCAGGAAGGCTTGCTGTTGCGGCAGGTTCATTTCCGACAACTGCTCGGAGAAGGCTGACAGAACGACACGGTTCTCGACCAGCGGCGACAACCAGCTCCAGAGCGCGATGAGCAGTAGCGCCGGCAACGCGGCCGTCAGCGCCAGATAGGCGCCATGATAGATGGGGCGCGAGTGCAAGTTGCGCAATTCGCCGCCGGCAGACGCGATTGAACGGGCGCGACCGACGACAAAGGCGATGCAGACAACCGCCAGGACAATCAGGGAGAGAATCGCTACCAATGGAGCCTCCGGACAACGTAACGCGGCGTTCGTCTGCGCAGGAAAGCAGTCAAAAAAGAGGGGCGGGCGGATAGTCTCCGCCCGCCCGATCCATGATTACATGGACATGCCCTTGAGTTCCTTGGCACCCGCAGCCTGCGCGGCGCGCTCGTCATCCGGCAGCGGGATGAGACCCTTGTCCGCAAGATAGCCTTCCGGACCCCAAGCGGCGTCGTTGGTGTACTCGGCCAGGAATTCTTCCATGCCCGGTATCACGCCGACATGCTCTTTCTTCGCGTAGACGTAGAGCGAGCGGGAAACGCCGTATTCGCCCGAAGCGATCTTCTCGAAGGTCGGCTCGACGCCGCCGATCATTGCGCCCTGGAGCTTGTCGGCGTTCTGATCGAGGAAGGAGAAGCCGAAAATTCCGAAAGCCTTCGGATTGGCTTCGAGCTTCTGGACGATCAGGTTATCGTTCTCGCCGGCTTCAATGAAGGCGCCGTCTTCACGGATTTCCGAGCAGGCCTTTGCGTCGGCTTCCTTGATCTCGGCCTCGCAAGCTTCGTCCATCACCAGTTCGACGAAGGCGTCACGCGTGCCGGAGGTCGGCGGCGGGCCAAGCACTTCGATCTTCTCGGCCGGCAGGGACGAGTCGATATCGGACCAGTTCACGTAGGGATTGGGCACGATCTTGCCATCGACAACCACGTTCTTGGCAAGGGCCTTGAAGATCTGCTCCTTTGTGAAGGATGCAGACGGGCCCGACTTCGAATCGGCGAGCACGATGCCGTCGAATCCGACCTTGATCTCGATCGGCGTAGCGCCGGCTTCGAGGCAAGCCTTCAGTTCGCTTTCCTTGATCGGGCGCGAGGCGTTGGTGAAGTCCGGAGTGCCTTCGCCGACGCCGGCGCAGAAGAGCTTCATACCGCCGCCTGTGCCGGTCGACTCCACAACCGGAGTCGGGAACTTGCCGCTCTGGCCGAGTTTCTCGGCAACTGCGGTGGTGAAGGGGAAGACGGTCGACGAGCCGACAATCTGGATCTGGTCGCGCGCTTGGGCGACAGTCGTCAGCGCGGTCGCAGCAACCGCGGCAGCGAGTGCAATCTTGAGGGTTTTCATGGAATTCTCCCGTTTGGGCATGTGTGAGCTTTGACCGGCGACCGCCGGACAAGGGCGTTCTAGCGCCTTCGGGAAGAGCTTTTATGACACATTCACAACAGTTCTGTGACAGTTCAAATAACTGAATCCACATCGTTTTTTGAAACCTGCGAATCCGTTTTTTCAGTCCATGCCGGAATTGTGACAGTAAACGAGGCGCCTTCGCCGACGCGAGAGGCGACAGACAGGCGGCCGGAGTGGCGCGTCAGGATATGTTTTACGATCGCGAGACCGAGACCGGTGCCCTTCTTGGCGCGGCTGGATTCGACGTCGACGCGATAGAAGCGCTCGGTCAGGCGGGGAATGTGTTCCTCGGCGATGCCCGGGCCATAGTCGCGCACGGTCACCCGGATCGAGTCGACGCCGGAGACCAGGGTGCGTTCGGCGGCGATGTCGATG
>JBAQHA010000748.1:0-6573 GCA_049288075.1 Oricola sp. | reverse complement strand
CTGCGCGTTTTCGTCAACGCAGTGTCCGGGCATGTCAATCATGCCGAAGCCGCGGCGTCGGAAGAAGCCGCCATCGTTTATGCGATGGATACGACCGAACAGAAGGCGCTGGAAGCGCAGATGGCACAGAGCCAGAAGATGCAGGCCGTCGGGCAACTCGCCGGCGGCATAGCGCACGACTTCAACAACGTGCTCACGGCTATCATCATGGCGTCGGACCTGCTTTTGACCAGCCATCGGCCATCCGACCCGTCCTTCCCGGACATTATGAACATCAAGCAGAACGCCAATCGCGCCGCCTCGCTGGTGCGCCAGTTGCTCGCCTTCTCGCGCCGCCAGACGCTGCGCCCGGAAGTTCTGGTGCTGACCGACGTACTGGCCGACCTGCGCATGCTGTTGTCGCGCCTTGTCGGCAATTCAATCCATCTGCAGATCGAGCACGGCCACGACCTGTGGCCGGTCAAGGTCGATCTCGGGCAGTTCGAGCAGGTGATCGTCAACCTCGCCGTGAACGCGCGGGACGCGATGCCGGAAGGCGGCGACTTGACGATCAGCACCAGCAACGTGACAGCCGAAGAGTGCGAACGCTACAGCTATCGCGGCTTCGTGGCGGACGACTACGTGATGATCGCCGTCGAGGATACGGGCACGGGCATCGCGCCGGACGTGCTCGAAAAGATCTTCGAGCCTTTCTTCACCACCAAGGAGGTCGGCAAGGGCACAGGCCTCGGGCTGTCGATGGTCTACGGCATCGTCAAGCAGACCGGCGGTTTCATCTATGCCGATTCCGAGGTCGGAAAGGGTACGACGTTCCGCATCTTCCTGCCGCGCCATATCGTCACCGAGGCGGAGGCCATGCAGGTCAGGCCGGCCGAGACGGAAGCCGAGCGCAAGCGCGACCTTTCCGGCACGGCGACGGTGCTGCTGGTCGAAGACGAGGATGCGGTGCGGATGGGCGGCGTGCGGGCGCTGACTTCGCGCGGCTATACGGTACACGAAGCCTCAAGCGGCGTGGAGGCGCTGGAACTGATGGAGGAGCTCGGCGGCAAGGTGGACATCGTCGTTTCCGACGTGGTCATGCCGGAGATGGACGGGCCGACATTGCTGACGGAATTGCGCAAGAAGCATCCCGACATCAAGTTCATTTTCGTGTCGGGCTATGCCGAGGAGGCATTCTCGAAGAACCTGCCGGAGGATGCGAAGTTCGGCTTCCTTCCGAAGCCGTTCTCCCTGAAGCAACTCGCGACGACAGTGAAGGAAATGCTGGAGGACGGCGCCTGAGCGGCGCGAGCCCGGGCGGTCTTTCGGGCGATCAGGCCGCCTGGCGGTGGAACGGGATCGGTTCGTTGTGGGAACGGTTCGCGGCAAGCGCGCGCAATTCATCGGCGCGCCGGTCCATGCCGTTGGCCTCGGAGATTCGGCCGGCGCTGCGAAGCAGGCCTGCCTGTTGAGAGATCGCGAATGCGATGCTTTCGAGCTTATGCGTATCGACCATCATGCCGTTTTTTTCTCGAATCCCGAGTCATTTCGGGCTTCGGAAAGGCTATGGCATCGCAGCTTGCGCGAAACTTGCCGCGCGCCGCAAGGGAAGGCGGTTCATTGCGCCGGAAAATCAGCGGCGGCGCGTCTTTATCGGCACGGGCTGCAGCCTGAGAGAAGCGTGGCCGATCTGATCGAGCTCGATCGCGCGGCGCGCGAGTGACCGCGCTTCGGCCATGAAGCCCTGAGCTTTCAACAGCTTGGCCTGCTTGATCATGATCCGGGCCAGATCGAGAAGAAGATTGGGGCGGGTGGACATGGCGGGTTTCTCCTTTGCCGATCGTCCGGTTCCACGGTGCGCCGCCTGCCGGGTTTCGGATCCTCCAGGGTTGGCGCCGTATCGTTACGGTCCACCTTTCGAACCCATCCCGCAAGCAACGTCTTTTCACGTCCGCGTTACAGGCACAGCGTCTCACCGTTCCCGTTTACGCCCGCTTAAGCTAGTGCGATCAGCCCGCCGCGTCACATTAATCTTTCGTTAGATTGCCCAAACGAAAATAGGCGCCCGCAAGGGCGCCTTGGTTCATTCCGTCGAATTACGCTGGTGTCACGCGAAGCCGAACAGACGCGCGGCAAAGCCAGGCTTGCGGCGGCGAGAATGCGGCACGGCGTAGATGCCGGCGGCCTCACGGCGTGCGGCCGTGGTGAGCATGCCCGTATAGGCTACGAAAAAGCCCCGGTTATTCATTGTATTATCCCGTCTTTTCTTTTTTTGATGGCGCCAGCTACATCATTTTTGCACTGCACACCAGAGCGAGCCGCGCATTTCAGCCATGCCTGGCGCGCATGGCTTATTCGATGTGGCGATCAACTTATCGGCGCCGAGCAATCCGGTTGAGGCAAGCCGGAACCCTGGCGGACCCCGCTCCATGGGAAGCGCTCGCCATTGCCGGTCCAGTAGCCGTCGAAACGGTTTCCGCCGGCGGAAAAGCCGAAGGACGCGCTGCCGGTCCCGTAGATGTCGGTCCAGACGAAGGTGACCCGCGCATCGCCTTCGCGCGACGCGAAGGCTAGCGTACCGGGCACCCAGCGGTCGGGCGCCTCGATGAAAACATAGTCGCCGGAA
Organism: Oricola sp.; assembly: GCA_049288075.1. Classification (GTDB taxonomy): domain Bacteria; phylum Pseudomonadota; class Alphaproteobacteria; order Rhizobiales; family Rhizobiaceae; genus Oricola. Next base: position 3,968 of record JBAQHA010000748.1, on the reverse strand, counting down.
AGCCCGTCACCGGACACGGACAGGGTGGTCGCGATCGGCACCCATGTGCCGCTGGAGACGGCGCAGCCGATATATTTCCCGGCATAGGGGGAAAGGTCCCGGCCGAGGACAGGCGTCGCGACCACGACGAGCAGGATAAGGGCGAACCGGATCATGCGGCGGAAACTGCCACGGCCGGCCCGGATCGCAAACCGGTTTCGACGCCCGGTGAGGGCCGGGCGCGGCCGGGGAACCTTAGAAGCCGCGGAACTTGCCGCGCTCGATTTCCTGCATCCGGCGTTCCAGATCGTAGATCGAGGTCGAACCGTTCAGGTAGGCGTTCTCGATCTTCTGGCGCGACGGGCCGCCGATTACGTCGGCGATGCGATTGAAGGCTTTGGCGAAACGATTGTTGGCCATATCTGTTCTCCTTTTCCGCACCGAATATAATGCTGCAACGCAACAATGTGCAGGCACAGGATCGCAAAGCAGCCATGCTTCGGGCGAATGGCAGACTGAGTGTTGTCGAAGCAGAAGGGTTCGGGATATGAACTTGTTGCAGAACTACATCCTGTCGGAGAAAATCCGCATCCTTGGATCGTTGCAGTAGAACAGACGGGCTTTGCAGCGTATTTCGGTTATGTATCTTCCGATCAAACTCCCGCTGTATTCTTGCGAGGCTTGCCATGAAGAAGCTCATTGTCACTGCCGCTCTCGCTTTGTCGATTTCCGGCAACGCGCTTGCCGCGGACATAAACTCGCCGACATACGCCTATGACTGGAGCGGTTTCTACGCCGGTTTCCAGGCGGGAGGCGGTTGGGGTACCACGGAGCTTCCGTGGGAGGATGTGGCTCCGGGCCTTCCATTCACCGATAATGACGGACCGATCGACATCAGCGGGTTTGCTGGCGGCGTGCATGCCGGCTATCTGAGGCAGAGCGGCGCCTGGGTGTTCGGCGGCGAGGCGACGCTCGACTACGCGCCGCTGAAGGGCGACGACGGGAGTACTGGCGGCGATCTCAATGTCTTCGACGGGCGCTGGATGCTGTCGCTGATCGGCAAGGCCGGCCGCGCAATCGACCGGACGCTTGTTTATGGTCTCGCCGGCGCCGCCTGGGTGAATTCCAGCGTCTCCGACGAAGACATCATCAATCCGGACTACGCGCCGCAGAACTACAACGCCTTCGGTGGCGTTGTCGGCGTGGGCGTGGGGCATGCGTTGACGGACAGGCTCAGCGCGCGGCTTGAATACCGCTACCAGTTCTTCCAGGAATCGAACAGGCAAACCTTCAATTGCGGTGGCTTCTGCTACGACATGGCGGTGCAGCCGAAATTCAGCACCGTGCAGGTGGGCCTGAGCTACAAGTTCTGATCAGTTCCTGATCCATGGCAGCGGGCCTGAGCCTCCGTCCGCTCAGGCCTTCTTCAGGAACTCGGTGCGCAGCACCAGACCCTTGATCTTGTCGACGCGGCATTCGATCTCGTCCGGATTGCCGGTGAGGCGGATGCCCTTGACCATCGTGCCGCGCTTGATCGTCGATGATGTTCCCTTGACCTTCAGATCCTTGATGACGGTGACGTTGTCGCCATCGACGAGGACCGTACCATTGGAATCGCGTGTTTCATCGCTCATGGGACAATGCCTTTCGTTGCTGCCGGGGCCGGTTTAGCGGGTCGGACCGGCGAGGGGAAGGGGCGGTCTCACGCATAGGCCAGAGGCCGGACATCCCTGACCTCGATCGTCGCGCCGTGATCGTCTGTGGCGAGGAAGCGGGGCGGCGCGCCGCCGTCGTCCAGAACCGCGCAGGTGAGGTGGCCGGAAAACACCGCGCCGGTGTCGACGGCGATGCGGTTCGAATGGACCTCGGGCAGGGCGGAGTCCGTCGGCGTGTGGCCGTGCACGACGATCCTCTCGAGCGGGCTCCCGAAGTCGAGGAAGTCGTGGCGGATCCAGCGCGTCGTTTCCGGATCCTGTTCGGCGAGCGGCAGGGCCGGATCGACGCCGCCATGGACAAGGAAATAGCGCTCTGTCTCCACGCGCCATTCGGCATTGCGCAGCGCCTCGACATGGGCCGGGAACTCGCGCGCGAAGCTGGTCGCAATGGTGTCGATATGTTCGCCATGGCCGAAGCCGTAGGAGGCGAGCGTTGCCAGTCCTCCGTTCTGCAGCCAGCGGACCGCGACGCGCTCGCGGTCCTCGGCCGGATCGAGGAAGCGCAAGAGAAATTCCTCGTGATTGCCGAGGATCAGCCGCGAGCCGGGGCTTTGCCGCAGCGTTTCGATCACCAGTTCCAGGGCCTGTCGGCTTTCGGGGCCGCGATCGATGACGTCGCCGAGGAAGACGATCCGCACCTCCTCGCTGCGCGAACGCGCATCGTCCCCGATCGCCGCAAGCAGCGCTTCCAGCAGGTCGCGCCGGCCATGGACGTCGCCGATGGCATAGAGGACTGGCATCGCGGGCTCCTGAATTCGGAATCGTTTTCGCCAGTATTGCACGGGCGAGGGAGACTCCCGCGAGGGTTTCGGATTTTCGATTTTCCGCGCTACGTTACTTAACGGAATGCCGGGAGGATCGCGATGGAAGCATATTACGGGACCGAAACGCAGGTGGCGTTGCAGCGGAAGGTCGACGGAAGCGTCGGCTGGCTGATCACGACGCCGGGCGCATGCCATATCGGCCGCTTCTTCGGTACCGACGATCCCGACAGGCTCGGATGGGACACGATCTTTCGGCACCTCGAGGAGGACGGCGTTTTCGGTTTCCGGCTGATGCCGGTCGAGACGCTTCCGGAGATCGAGCAACGCCTCGGCGAACGCGGCTACAAGATCGACTACTGGGACGTGTTCTCGGCCAAGGCGAACACGATTCGCGAGGCGCTTCGGGCGCTCGATTCGGCCGTTCCGGAGGGCTATGCGGTCCTCGACCCGGAGGCGTTCGAGGATCCGGACACGATCCGCGCGGCGCAATCCTTCATGGCCGCCAACAGCGTCGCTCCGTTGTCGGGCGACATCCTGACCGGCGGGCACGGGCCGTCTGCCTTCGTCGCCATTGCCGGGCCGGACGGCGCCATTGTCGCCACGGCCTTCGGCTATTTCCCGCACAATGTGCACAGCCCGCATGACGATTCCGCCTGGGGCGGGCTGGTCGCCGTCGATCCGCAGCACCGGGGCAGGGGCTTCGGCGTGCTCGCCAATGCGCTGATGCTGCGCGCGATGATCGAGGAACGGGGCGCCCGGACAGTCTACGAACTCGTCTCGGCGACGAACGAACCGGCGCGGCGCATGGCGATGCGCTGCGGGCTGGCGCTCGACGAAAGCGTCAAATCGGGGCTCGCGAGCCTGCTGGGTTCGTCGAAGTCCACCCCGTGAGGAGACGAGCCGCGGGAAATAGTCCGCGTCAAACCCGCCCAATGGGGTTGTGCTAAGGCCGCCGGGACGTCAGATAACATCCACGCCGCCATGTCAGGCGGCTTGCCGAACCGGCACCTAACCGAACAAGGGACGAATTCCGTTTGAGAAACCAGGTACGCACGAACTTCACAGACCGCCGCCAGGACGCCGCGGAGGCCAAAAAGAAGCTTCTGGAGAAATTCAAGACCGCGCCGGCGGCAGACGATCCGGCGGTCGTGGCGAAACGCGCCGAGCGCGAGGCGCTGGCGAAAGCGCGCGAAGAGCGCCGCGCCGAACGCGAGCGCCTGAAGCTCGAGGAAAAGGCGCGCAAGGAAGCCGAAGCGGCAGCAGCTGCGGAAGCCGCCTATGCGGCCGCCAACGCGGAAGCGATCGCGCGCGAGGCCGAGGAAAAGGCCCGCATCGAGCGTACGCTGGCGGACGCGGCCGCCATGAAGGCGAAGCGGGACGAACGTTACGCAGCGCGCAAGGCGCGGCAGCGCTGACCCCGGTTGCGGTCCGGAGCCGGGTCAGCCCGGTTTCGCCGCGAGCCAGATGACGTGACGCGCGCCGCGCTTTCCGCGCGCCCGCGTCGCGATCT
>JBAQHA010000747.1:0-1553 GCA_049288075.1 Oricola sp. | reverse complement strand
GAGATGTTTAATGTCGCCGGGCGCCGCATGCGCCTGCTGTGCAAGCATTGAACCTGCGGGGAGCTAACTGAAATACATCATGCAGCATGGGTACATGGAGTCGCCACCCGATGCAGCGATTCCATGTCACTTCACGCGGCAGTTGTTATTGATAAAGAGGGAGACGCAATGAGCTATTTTTTTGGCAATTTATCCGAAACGATCATGTTGATCATCTCGACTTTCGTCCTGGTGACCTACCTCATCATACTGTTCCAGATTGTGGTGGATCTTTTCCGCGATACCGAGCTCGGCGGCGGCTCGAAAGTATTGTGGATGATCGGCCTCATGTTCCTGCCGATTCTGACCGCGGTCATCTACATCATCGCGCGCGGTCGAGGCATGGCGGACCGGCAGCGGGCGAGCATGCAACGGGCAAAATCCGATACCGATGCATATATCCGGGAAGTGGCCGGGAAGTCGCCGGTTGAGCAGATTGCCGACGCCAAGGCCCTGCTCGACGCCGGCACCATCAATGCGGATGAGTTTGCGAAGCTGAAAGCCAAAGCGTGTGCCTGATGCCGCGAGGCGCATAGCAAAAGTGCTCGAGCCACGGCTTGGAGGCAGGGGATACCTGCGTGTTATCCGCGAACTTCCAGCACGATGCGGGGCACTGGAGTTGCGCCCCTGGAGAGCACGATGTGCGCGTCCTGCGGCTTGTTGCCATGCCGTTGCGCAGGCCTCGGGCGATCAGTTCGCCCAACGCCGGCGTAGCTGATTCGGGAACGCCGGACGGCGCATGTTCAGATAAGCTTTTTGCGCTCCAGCTCGGCGAGATAGCGTGAATAGCCCGGTTCGGCGATCCGCCCGCCTGCGGCCTGTTCCAGCGCGGCGGTAAAGCCGGGTTCGTCGTCTTCGGGATCATCCGGCACCACCAGCATGCTTCCGTCGGCCAGGCGGATGCGTATGCCGTTGACCATGCCATTGGGCTCGGCGTCGCAGATGAGGTAGAGCGGGCATTCTTCATAGGCGACGATCTGGCTGATCGCGAGCCAAAACTCTCGGGTGCCGAAGCGCCGCTCGGCGCGGCAGCGGGCCGGGTTGCCGAGGCCGAAATCCTCCGGCCGGACAGCTTCGGTTTCCTGCAAGGGGAAGATCCTGATGAAGGGCATGGCGGTGGTTTCCTCTTCTCGTTTACGGGTGAATGCGGTGCATTATCCGGTCAGCGGAGGCTTTCGCGGCCAAACGGAAGAGCGTTGCTGGTTTCAGGCGCGAGGCCTTGCATGAAGAGCCCATAGCCGGTGAGGACCAGACCGCCTCGTGGCCGGCCGCGGCCCCCGTGCTACCATCCGCCCGCCATGCGACTCCCCCAACTCCGACAACGTCTGCGCGACCTGGGTGCTGCGCCCTGCCACGAGGGGCGCGTGCTGCGGGCGTGGTTGCAGGGACGCTCGCTCGACACCAAACGGCGGCGTGCCGAGGATTTTCTGCCGCTCGCTGTTCGCAAAGATCTTCCAGCGCTGTTCGATGAGTTGCGTGGCCTGGCGCGGGTGCATTCCGAGCACCCCGGGGAG
>JBAQHA010000746.1:0-4049 GCA_049288075.1 Oricola sp. | reverse complement strand
CGCGTCACGGGTGACGAAAAGCTTGACGGCAGCGACCGCGACAAGCGGCGTGAACATGGTGAGGAGCAACACTGCCTCGCCGACCGCCTCGGCATTCAGGGCGAGAATCAGCGCCAGAGCAAGCGCGATCACGTAAAAGGAGATCACGGCGCGGATATCGGGCTTCTCTGTCATCGGCGACTCCCGCGCGAACGGCGACAATTCTAGCGCAAAATCGCGCGAGGCCCACGGGTTTTCTCGGCCCGCCGGGCAAGGCGTCCCGGCAAGCCGCAACCTTGCGAAATCGTAACTTGCCTTGTCCGGCCGGGGTTGTTTTTTGTCTGCGACGCTATTTTGACGTGCATGGGACCGGGAGGAAGCCAGTCATGATTCGCAAAACAATCGCCGTAGCCGTTGCCGCCGCGCTCGTCCCGCCTTTGGCGAGCGCCCACGACCTGCCGCTCGGCGACGGCCATGTCTCCTCGTCGCCGCGCGCCGGCTATGTCTTTTCCTGCCAGCAGCGCTTCAATCCGAACGCGCCGGGCGCGCAGGCGCATGGCGGCTGGCTGAACGAGGCCAAGGGCACGTGGGATCCCTCGAAGAAGCCGGTGGTCGACGGCGATGTGAAATGGCCGGGCAAGGTCGCGATCTCGCTGGAAGGCAGTTCGCGGATCATCCGCGCGAACGGCCTGCCGACGACCCGCACCGGCACGTTCCCTGTCAGCCGCTCCGACGACGCCTACCGCTACGACCGCAACCCCAACACGATCAGGAGCAGCAACGTCCTGCTCACGCTCCCCGCAATCCCGGAAATCGCCGCGGCGGCATCCTGCGTGCCGATGGGCATGATCGGCTTCACGGTTTCTGGCACGGCCATCTTCAACGCGCTGGACGCGCGCGGCGACGATGCCCCGGCGCACGAGATCCAGGACCGCTGCAACGGTCATCCCGAGCATGACGGCACCTATCATTTCCACAATTATTCAGGCTGCTTCTCGGACACGAAGTCCGGCCCGAACGGGGCCAGCGACCTGATCGGCTACGCGCTCGACGGTTTCGGGATATTCGGGATGTACGAGAATGGCCGCAAGCTCGCCAATGCCGATCTCGACGAATGCCACGGCCGCACCTCGACCGTCATGTGGGACGGCGAGCTGCACGAGATCTACCACTACGTGTTCACCGACGAATATCCCTACACAATCGGATGCTTCCGCGGCGCGGTCTCGCGATAGCTCAGCGGCCGGGAGCCCATTGACCTCGGGCGGCATCCGGGCCATCCCTTCGCCATGCGCGCCAACTACAGGATGCAACGCCTCTTCATCGACCAGCCGCTCGCGGCCGGCGCGACGATCGCGCCCGACAAGGCGCAGTCGAACTACCTGCTCAACGTGCTGCGCCTTGCCCAAGGTGCGGAACTGCTGGTCTTCAACGGCCGCGACGGCGAATGGCGCTCCATCCTGCGGCAACCGGGCAAGAAGCAGGCGGCGCTGGAGCTTGCGGAACTGGTGCGCGCGCAGCCCGGGCCCTGCGACCTCGTCTACTGTTTCGCGCCGCTGAAATCGGGCCGGCTCGACTACATGGTGCAGAAGGCGGTCGAGATGGGCGCGGGCGTGCTGCAGCCGGTGATGACGCATCACACCCAGGTGCCGAAACTCAATGTCGAACGGATGGCGGCGAACGCCGTCGAGGCGGCCGAGCTATGCGGCATCCTGTCGATCCCGGAATGCCGCGAGCCGGTGAAGTTCGACCGGCTGCTTGCGACCTGGGACCCGGATCGCCGGCTGATCTTTTGCGACGAGGACGCGGCGACGAACAACCCGCTCGCCATCCTGCAATCGCTGACGGAAAAGAAACTCGGCGTGCTGATCGGCCCCGAGGGCGGTTTTTCCGACGCCGAACGGGCGCAGCTCCGCGCCCTGCCCTTCGTCACCGCGATCCCGCTCGGGCCGCGGATTCTGCGCGCCGACACGGCGGCGGTGGCGGCGCTGGCCGTCATCCAGGCGACCGTGGGGGATTGGTAGCCTACTCGCTCACATATTTGTGGATCAGCGAATTAATCAGCGTCTGATAGGGAATACCTTCCTGCATCGCACGCGATTTCAGCCGCACCAGATCGCTGCGCGGAATGCGCAATGATATCTTCTCGCGCTGGTCGTTCATGGCGGCGCGTGCCATCGCCTCGATTTCCGCGCGGCGTTTTGGCGCAAGCGTCGAACGAAACGGAATATCGCCGCGTTCGAAGGTTTCGAAGAACGTGTCTTCGCTCTCCACTTCCCGCCGCAGTGTTTCCTTTGTGTCACTCATCGTCTTCTCCCGGCCAGTAAATGGCCTTCAGGCGCCTGCTTGGGTAAATTGTCTTCAGAAATATGCCGTCCTCGTTCTCCACATACGGGACCGCATAAACGTAGCCATCGAACGCGACGACAAGCATTCTCTGATGCGGATAGTCTTCCACGTTGGGGTGTTCGATGTCATCGAGCAAACCACCACCTTCGATGGCGGCCACGATATCCTCGAAACAGGGCGAGCCTCCAAATTTGTTCTTCAGGAGCCCGTTTTTTGCCTCGCTCCAGAATATCCGTCGCATAGGATAAGTATGGACATTGTCCATACTCAAATCAAGACATCTTGATGGCACGGTCAAAAAATTGCGCTTGCTCCGATCGCCGCGAATGTCCATCTAGCTCTCCGGCAAACCAGATGAGGCGGCCCGATGGCGCGTGATACCACCGACGAAACCCCGATCGGCTCCGTTGACGAGCTGGCCGCTTATCTCGCGTCCGGCTGCAAGCCGAAGGAAGACTGGCGCATCGGCACGGAGCACGAGAAGTTTCCCTTCTTCATCGAGGACAACAGCCCGGTGCCCTATGACGGCGAGCGCTCGATCAAGGCGCTGCTGGAGGGAATGCAGAAGACGCTCGGCTGGTCGCCGATCATGGACGAGGGCCGAATCATCGGCCTCTACGAGCCGACCGGCATGGGCGCGATCTCGCTCGAACCGGGCGGGCAGTTCGAATTGTCGGGCGCGCCGCTGGAGACGATCCACCAGACCTGCCGCGAGTCGAACGCCCACCTCTCGCAACTGCGCACGATCGCCGATCCGCTCGGCATCAAGTTCCTCGGCCTCGGCGCCAGCCCGAAATGGACGCTGGCCGAGACGCCGCGGATGCCGAAATCGCGCTACGACATCATGCGCGCCTACATGCCGAAGGTCGGCAAGGAGGGGCTGGACATGATGCATCGCACCTCGACGATCCAGGTCAATCTCGACTTCTCGTCGGAAGCCGACATGCGCAAGAAGATGCAGGTCTCCTACCGGCTGCAGCCCGTCGCGACCGCGCTGTTCGCCAATTCGCCGTTCACCGAGGGCAAGCCGAACGGCTTCGTCTCCTGGCGGGCGAATATCTGGCGCGACACCGACAACAACCGCGCCGGCGTGCTGCCCTTCGTCTTTTCCGACGATTTCGGCTTCATGGACTATGTCCAGTGGGCGCTCGACGTGCCGATGTATTTCGTGCTGCGCGAGGGCCGGTACCGCGACTGCACCCATGTAACCTTCCGCCAGTTCATGAACGGCGCGCTGGAGGGCGAGATCCCGGACGCGCGGCCGAATATCGGCGACTGGATCAACCACCTGTCGACCGTCTTCCCGGAAGTGCGGATGAAGAAGTTCATCGAGATGCGCGGCGCCGACGGCGGTCCGTGGCGCAAGATCTGCGCCCTGCCCGCTTTCTGGGTCGGTCTCGTCTATGACGAAACCGCGCTCGAAGCCGTAGATGCGCTGACGCGCGACTGGACCTTCGAGGACGTGGTGGCGGCGCGCGACGCGGTGCCGGTCGAGGGATTGAAGACGAAAATCCGCGGCCGCACATTCCGCGAAATCGCCTATGACGTGCTCGACATCTCGCGCGCCGGCCTGCAGGCGCGGGCGAAACTCAATTCGGAAGGTTTCGACGAGGCGCATTTCCTCGCGCCGCTCGAGGAAATCGTCGCGCGCGGCACGACGGCGGCCGAAAAGATGGTGACCGAATACCAATCCGTGTGGGGCGGCTCGATCGAGCCGGTCT
>JBAQHA010000745.1:0-3882 GCA_049288075.1 Oricola sp. | reverse complement strand
GCGTTGGGGTCAGTTGCACGGTCACGATGGTGAGCGCGAAGCCGAGCGCGGTCTGCAGGGTCATCAGGCTGCCCGCCTGGTGCGGCGGCGCGTTATCGGCGACCAGTGCCGAGAACTGGGCGGAATCCGGGATGATCGATGCGCCCCAGACCATGACGACCAGGAAGGTGATCCATACCGGGCCGCCGAAGGTGAGCGCCATCGTCACGGCGCAGGCGGCGCTGACGGTCATGGCATAGAGCGCGACGTTGGCCTTGCCGACCCGGTCTGCTCCAAGGCCCGCCAGCACGGTCATGACGGCGCCGATCGCGATGGCGCAGAAGGTGGTGACCGTTGCGGCATAGGACGCCTCGGCTGTCGACATTCCTGACCGGTAGGAGACGGCGAGCGCAGCCGCGATCCATGCCCACATGGCGTAGAGTTCCCACATGTGGCCGAGGTAGCCGGCATAGGCGAGCCGCACCTTGCGATTGGTCCAGGCGGTGGCGATGGCGCGCGGATCGAAGCGCGCGGCCGTCGCGTGGAACGGCCCGAGCGAGATGAAGAAACAGATGACGCCACCGACGGCGGCGGCGGCCGAGGCCAGCATCACGGTGACGCGCCAGTCGCTGCCGCCGGCAAGGGCGAAGACATGCGGCGTGGCCGAGCCGAGCGTCACCGCGCCGACCAGCGCGCCGACAAGGAAACCCCTGTCCGCCTGTCCCCAGCCGACCGCGATCTTCATGCCGACGGGATAGACGCCGGCGAGCAGCGCCCCGGTAAGGACGCGCGCCGCGATGGCGCTGGCGCTGCCGGGCGGCGACAGGAGAAGGGTCGCGTTGACAAGTCCGGCCGCGATTGCCGCGATCGAGATGACGCGGCGCGGATCGAAGCGGTCGGGTATGCCGAGCCAGGCCGATAACAGCGCGCCCGCGACGAATCCGGCCTGGACGCCGCTCGACAACGCGGCCTGGCGGAACGGCGTCATGCCGGATTCCGCCACCATTCCCGGCAGGATCGCGGCGGACACGAACCACAGCGACATCGCCAGTACCTCGGCGACAGCCAGCGCCGAGAGCGACCAGGTCTTTCCGGGATGCACGCTCAATCCGCCATCGTCTCAAGGCTGGCGAAGCTTTCCGGCGCCTCGCCCGCATCGAAAGGCTCGTCGATCTCGACGAAGGTATCCGGATAGAATCCGTTGAAGCGGGTCCTCAGCGCCATCGAATAGGCGCCGATATGACCGATCTCGATCCAGTCGCCGGTGTCGACCGTTTCAGGCAGGTAGAACGGTCGGGTCAGGATGTCGACGGAATCGCATGTCGCGCCGCAGACCTTGAACGGCACGATATTGGCCGGATCCCCATTGCGGCGGCGGATGTTGGGATCGGGGATGAAACGGGCCGGCAGCGTGATCTTGCCGGTCCAGGAATCCGACAGCGACGCCCATATCCCGTCATTGATGTAGAGCCGCCTGCCCTTGCGCAGCAGGACCCGCACGATCAGCGAGAAGGCGCGGGCGACGATCACCCGGCCGGGCTCGGCGACGAGCGGCAGATCGGCGAAGCCCCATTCGTCGATAGCCGATGTCAGCCTGCCCATCAGGTAGTCCAACTTCGGCGGCGCTGGCACGTTGCTTTTCGGGTCGTGGCCGTATGCAGCGGGAAAGCCGCCGCCGACATCAAGGCCGGCGAGCGGAACGCCGGCGCGGTTGCGGACCCAGTCGGCCGAGGCAAGCGCGCGCTCGTAGGTTTCGGCTTCCTCGACCTGGCTGCCGACATGGAAGCACAGGCCGGTGCGGAACCCGATCCCGTGCAGGCGCTGCAGAAGCTCGACGGCATGGCCGGGCGCGGCGCCGAACTTCTTCGACAATTCGTAGGCCGCGTGGCCCTTGGTGGCGAGGCGCACGAAGACAGTCATCGAGGTGTGGTCGATGTCGAGCGCGCGGGCAATGCGCAGGATCTTGGCGATCTCGTCCTCGTGGTCGACGACGAGCGTGCGGATACCGTATTTCTCCAACGCCAGCCTGATGTCCGACTGGGCCTTGACCGGATGCATGTAGAGCAGTTCGGCATCGGGCGAGAGCGCGCGTACCGTCTCGATCTCGGCGGGCGACGCGACGTCGAAGGCGTCGATCCCGGCCTCGATGAGCGCGCGGATTACCAGAGGCTCGCCGTTGGTCTTGACGGCATAGGCCGTCTTGCCGGGAAACAGCGCCTTGAACTCGCGCGCATCCTCGCGCAGCACATGCGGGCGGAAACAGTAGATCGGCACATCGGGCCGCAATTTCATGGCAGCATCGCGCGCCGTGGCAAATCGATCCATGGACAAGCTCCCTGATTCCTTTCGCCCCGCGGTGAATGCCGTTAGAGCAGGAATCGTCGAGCCGCGCAAAAGGGGGAATTGTGCTCTCCGTTTCGAGAATACTTGAAGACATCGCGGCCGGTCGCGACAGCGCCGAGGCGGCTGTCGCGCGCTCCAGGGCACTGATCGCCGAGCAAGACGGCGAACTGGGCGCCTTTGCCGCCCTCGCGCCGCAGGATGCGCCGGTGGCGGCGGAGGGGCCTTTGGCCGGGATAGCCGTCGGGCTGAAGGATATTTTCGACACGTTCGACATGCCGACAGCGTATGGATCGCCGATCTACGAAGGCAACAGGCCGGCCGCCGACGCGGCGATCGCCGCGATGCTGCGCGAGCGCGGCGCGCACCTTATCGGCAAGACCGTGACGACGGAATTCGCCTATCTGCAGCCCGCGAAGACGCGCAATCCGCACGATCCGGCGCATACGCCGGGGGGTTCGTCCTCCGGTTCGGCGGCGGCCGTTGCGGCGGGGCTTATCCCGGCCGCCGTCGGCACGCAGACCGGCGGATCGGTGATCCGGCCGGCCGCGTTCTGCGGCGTCGCCGGCTACAAGCCGAGTTTCCGGCTGTTTCCGGCGACCGGCATGAAGACCTTTTCCTGGTCTCTCGACACGGTCGGCTTCTTCGCGGCGTCGGCAATGGACGTCGCACTGTTTGCCACGCTGTTGTCGCGGCGCGACCTGAAGGCGGGCGAGCTTCCCGCCGCTCCGAGGATCGGGATCTACCGCACCGCCGTCTGGGACGAGGCGTCGGGCGACATGCAGGCGGCGGTGGAAAAGGCCGCCGACATCGCCGCGCGCGGCGGCGGGACAATCGTCGAAATCGAAGAACCGGCCGACTTGACGCGCGGGCGAGACATCCACCTGACGATCCAGAACTACGAAGCCGCGATGACGCTCGGGCACGACCATGCGCGTCATCGCGACGCGTTGAGCCCGATCCTGCTTGCCGCTCTGGAAGCAGGCCGCGCGATTGCGCCGGCGAAGTACGACAACGCGCGCCGGACCGCCCGGCATGCCCGAAAGGCGGCAACCGCGCTGTTCGACGACATCGACGTCCTGCTGACGCCCTCGGCGCCCGGCGCCGCGCCGCGCGACCTCGGCCAGACCGGCTCGGCGCTTTTCAACAAGCTGTGGACCCTGACAGGCAATCCGGCGGTGAACGTTGCCGGCATCAAGGACGCGGCCGGCATGCCGCTCGGGGTGCAGATCGTCGCCCGCTTCGGCCGAGACAAGCTGGCGCTGCAGGCCGCGCACTGGCTCGAGAGCCGGCTCGCCGCCTGATTCCTGCCCTATTGTGACAGTTCTGATCGCCGACGAAGGACGTCAGAGATTTTTTCTCACAGGCCGGCGCGACGAGAAAACGCAATCATGGAGCGCATTTGCGACAGGCGGCTCTCAAATCGATTCAATTGTTTTCGCAGCGCAGCATAGAAAACGCTTGTACCTTCGTATGATGTGCCTAGATTCACAGTCTCAAAAGCAAGGAGGCTTGCCATGGGACTGACCCGTTCAATCAACCTCATGATGGTAGGCGCTGCGT